>NZ_CEYLVT010000012.1:20692-69863 GCF_982860115.1 Moorena sp. | reverse complement strand
AAAAATTGATTATTATATAACATCAATCAGCTAAGAATTATGAATGAGTAATTTTTCCCTCCCTCAGAGTATTTAGGGGTTATACTAAATCCGGGTTAAAGAATTATCTTTTTCATTCAGTCCCTCTTTAATTAAGTCATTGAGGTGTGCAAGCAAGTTTTTGCCCCAATCAATTTACTGTGGGGCAAAAAGGGTTAACACAAGAGAATTTAAGATTAGTTTAAAAATTAACTAATTTACAATAAATAATGTTGAAATGTGGCCAGCTATTTCTTTACTTGACGAAATATCCAAAAACTATCTGTTTAGATCAGCTAAATGTAACAATGATGAAAATTTTTATAGGTGCGCTTTCCGTGATGGCGAGCAATCCCTTGACCGTAGGTCACGCGGGGCGCGTTCGCCATCACGGGTCGCACCTCTAGGAATAAAAATCTGTTGCTATTGAAATCTAGGCGATCCACTATTACCGATACAGTTATTCATTGGTTACGGATAATAGGTAATAGGTAACTGGTCGGGGTTGTACCAATTACTAATTACCTATTACCTATTACCCGTGTTGCTTTGTTTAACTGGGTTTGAGGATTTCCCTTCAAACTTTAAAGGCAAACGTTACCATCAAAACTTTAGGTAATTACAGTGGGAACCTCCCGCTCTGTAAACTTCCGAATTTGGGCAATCTCATGGGCAAGGGAAATCAGTGGTTCCAATGCTTGTTGAGTATCCACGTCATGCTTAGTGGAATCTGGCTCATAGCTCTCTAAATAGAGGCGTAGGGTTGCCCCTTTTGTGCCAGTACCAGATAGGCGGAATACAATCCGAGAGCCATCAGTAAAGCCAATCCGAATCCCCTGCTTCTGGCTGACGCTCCCATCTACTGGGTCTGTGTAACTAAAGTCATCACCATACTCTACCTGGTAAGAGCCAAATTGCTGTCCTTTCAGGTCTGGGAAACTTGAACGCAGACGCTCCATCAGTTCCTGAGCTCGTGCCCCATCTACCTCTTCATAGTCATGACGGGAATAGAAATTACGACCATAGGTTTGCCAGTGGCTACGGACAATCTGCTCCACTGATTCACCCCGTACTGCCAGGATATTGAGCCAGAATAGCACTGCCCAAAGCCCATCTTTTTCCCGTACATGGTTAGAACCAGTGCCGAAACTTTCTTCACCACACAAAGTGGCTTTACCTGCATCCAATAAATTGCCAAAAAACTTCCAACCTGTTGGGGTCTCATAGCAATCGATACCTAACTGAGCCGCCACTCGGTCTACAGCAGCACTGGTTGGCATGGAACGGGCTACCCCTGCTAAACCTTGACTATAACCAGGTACAAGATGGGCATTGGCGGTTAACACGGCTATGCTATCACTGGGGGTAACGAAGAACGAGCTTCCCAGAATCATATTGCGATCGCCATCCCCATCAGAAGCAGCCCCAAAATCCGGGGCATTATCACCATAGAGAATATCCACCAAGTCCTTAGCATAGACTAAATTAGGGTCAGGATGACCACCGCCAAAATCTTCTAACGGTATACCATTAAGTACTGTACCGTCTGGTGCCCCTAAGCGTTTTTCAAAAATAGCATGGGCATAGGGACCAGTTACCGCATGTAATGAGTCCATACACATCCGGAATTTCCCAGAGGTTAGTAGCTGGTGAATGCGGTCAAAGTCAAACAGGGACTCCATTAATTGAGTATAAGGCTCAACTGGGTCAATCACCTCAACGCTCAAGGTTCCCAGAGTAAATGCACCTGGTCGGTCTAGATTCACATCCGCAGCCTCCAGGATTTTGTAACTATCGATGACTTTACTCCGAGCATAGATAGCTTCCGTCACCTTTTCTGGTGCTGGTCCACCATTACTGGTGTTATACTTGACACCGAAGTCACCTTTTGGACCCCCAGGATTGTGGCTAGCTGAGAGGATAATGCCACCTAATGCCTTATGTTTGCGAATAAGACAAGATGCTGCTGGGGTAGACAGAATACCACCACAACCGACTAACAACCGACCTAACCCATTGGCGGCTGCCATTTTGAGAATAGTCTGAATTGCTTGCCGATTGTAGTAGCGACCATCACCCCCTACAACTAGGGTTTGACCTTCACAGCCTTCTAGGGAGTCAAAGATAGACTGGATAAAGTTTTCTAGGTAATGGGGCTCCTGAAAAACGGTGACCGACTTACGGAGTCCGGAAGTACCGGGTTTTTGGTCTGTAAAGGGCTTAGTCGAGACAGTGCGTATGTTCATTACAAGCTAGCTACAGGTTGTACTGCTAATTCTTTATTGTTAACTGTTACCTGTTCATTGTTAATGAAAAATTCAAAAGTCTTTGACAAATGACCGATGACTTTTAGCGATCGCACTATCAATCCTTGCTTATTCACATTTTTGTTTATTTGTCAATGCTTCACCTTAATCTATCTAAGCTACAAGCGATTAGCTAAACTTGTGCAAAGCTAATCGCTGATTAAGAACTAAATTGTCATCTGACCGCTCAACTTATAATCCAATACCAAGTGACTAGATTATGGCTGATGAGCCTGAGGCTGAATCCTTACACTAAATTTCTCGGTCGAAGCCATATTTTTCGCGGATATGGGTATTAAAATACTGACCGATAGAAGGATTATCTTTCAAACCCTTGTAGATCTCCTCTGGTACATCTCGATACTTGTAGATACTACCATTATTGAATTCAACCCGAAGAATTTTTTTGTCTACGTCGTAGTCGAAGGATTTAATCACAGCGCTGGTACTTTTCAGCAATGGGAAAGCAATGACATCCCGAATACTAGGTGAATTAGTGAGTAGCATCACTAAACGGTCAATACCAATACCTAAACCACCAGTGGGAGGCATACCGTACTCCAGGGCAGCGAGAAAGTCTTCATCAACATCTTGAGCTTCCAAATCTCCTGCTGCTTTCCTGGCTGCTTGAGCTTCTAGTCGTTGCCGTTGATCTATAGGATCAGTTAACTCAGAATAACTGTTTGCTGTTTCTCTTCCTACTATAAACAATTCAAACCGTTCCACTAAGCCTGATTTTGAGCGATGGGGTTTAGTGAGGGGAGAGATTTCCACAGGATAATCCAGAACAAAAGTCGGTTGGATTAACGTTTCTTCTACCTTCTGCTCAAAGGCTTCATTGAGCAATTTGCCAATAGAATAGCAATCATTGGGAACCTCCACACCAGCATCTTTCGCTGCTGTTTTTGCCTGTTCAATGTCGGTAAATTTATCAAAATCTAAACCGGTTTGCTCTTTGACTAACTCGTGCATCGTTACTTTACGCCAAGGAGGAGTTAGATCAATTACTTCACCTTGGTAGTTAATGGTTAGTGTACCTAACACTTCCTTAGCAGCATTACTGATCAGATTTTCCGTCAACACCATCATCTGATTATAATCGGCGTAAGCCTGATAGATTTCAATCATGGTGAATTCCGGATTGTGACGAGTGGAAATTCCTTCATTGCGGAAGACACGCCCTAACTCATACACCTTTTCAAAACCACCAACAATTAGTCGCTTCAGATGCAACTCGGTAGCAATACGCAGATACAAGTCCATTTGTAAGGTGTTGTGGTAGGTGATAAAAGGACGGGCATCTGCACCACCAGCCTCACTCTGAAGTACCGGAGTTTCAATTTCAATAAAATCCTGTTGGTTTAAATAGTGCCGAATAGAAGCAGTAATTTTGGCACGACGACGAAAGGTTTCCCGCACATCAGGATTAACAATTAGGTCAACATAACGTTGACGATAGCGCTTTTCTGTATCCGTTAAACCATGCCATTTATCTGGCAAAGGTAACAGAGATTTAGTCAGGATATCATACTCCTTGACATAGATCGAAAGTTCCCCTTTTTCCGTGCGCTTGACGGTTCCTTTTGCCCCAATAATATCGCCAGTATCAGTGAGTTTTTTGAGAATATTAAAAGCATTAGGAAGGTCGGCCATTTTAGCAGTAATTCTCTTTTTATCCAGGTAAAGCTGAATTGTCCCAGTCTCATCCTGAATATTGAAGAAAGCTAATTTACCAAAGACACGACGAGCTATAATCCGACCAGCAACAGCCACTTCCACATCTACTTCTTCGCCATTGCCTAGGTCAGCATAGTTTTGCTGCAATTCGGCAGCCTGAGCTGTAGATTCCCAATTATAGGCATAGGGAATTAATCCTTCTGCTTTCAGTTGTTCAACTTTTTCAAGCCGTGTGGCGCGAATTTCTTCTAGAGTTGAAGTGCTTTGTGGTTCTGGACGGGATTGGTCTGACATAATTTATAGTGACAATATAGTGGACAAATAGTTTATAAACTGTGAATTATTGCTGCTTAGTGACCCCTTATTATATAGCAATTATATAAATTAAACGTTAACATCCTCGTTAAACTAGGTAATGGGTAACATCAGGGAAGTCTAACTAGTTATCAAGAATCATTTACCACTGCTCTATACTTCTAATTATAGCTGATTTTTTTGAGCTTATCAACTATAAAAAGCTTTATAGATTGTTTTCAAAATTGCCAATTTAGGATACATGGCTAACTTCCTGTTTTTCCATGTATTGTAACAGTAGTGCTCTCTAGCAAATGCTCAGGTTTTTTGTTGATTTTTTTATTTATTTTGGGATAGTATTCTGTTATCTAAATTGCTATATATACCTCTAGCTTGAGCTTGATTTATTAATGATTCTGATCATTGCTATAATAATCACCAATTAACGATTACCGATTCCCCATTCCCGATTACTATGGTAAATAACTGACTTTAATGACAGGCTTGGGAAATGAGCAAAAAACCAAAAATTATTGTCCTCGATGATGACCCTACTGGCTCCCAAACCGTTCACAGCTGCTTGTTGCTGATGCACTGGGATGTGGATACATTGCGGCTAGGACTAAGGGATAACTCCCCAATCTTTTTTATTCTTACTAATACCAGAGCTCTTAACCCAGAGCAAGCAGCAACTGTGACTCGGGAAGTTTGCCATAACCTCAAAATGGCCATAGACGCTGAAGGAATTAAAGATTTTATGGTAGTCAGTCGCTCTGACTCCACCTTGCGGGGGCATTATCCTGTCGAAACTGATGTAATTGCTCAGGAAGTCGGACCATTTGATGCCCATTTCTTAGTCCCCGCATTCTTTGAGGGAGGACGAGTCACTGTCGATAGTGTGCATTACCTAATCATTGATGGTATTAGAACCCCGGTGCATGAAACTGAGTTTGCCCGTGACTCGGTATTTGGATATCGCCATAGTTATTTACCCGACTATGTCCAAGAAAAGACCAAAGGTCAGATCAAGGCTGATGCGGTCGAGCGGTTTTTACTAGCAGATATTCGTAACAGTAGCTTGGAGCGCCTTCTCAAACTTTCCAATAACCAGTGTGGCGTTGTGGATGGGGAAACCCAAGGGGATTTAGATCAATTTGCGGCAGATGTCCTGAAGGCTGCTGCCCAAGGGAAACGCTTTTTGTTTCGCTCTGCTGCTAGTATTTTAACCTCCCTTGCTAGTCTTGGCCCCCAACCGGTAGCCCCTATGGATATGGCTCAGTATGTCCGACAGGGGAAACCAGGAGCTGTGATTGTGGGTTCCCACGTTAAAAAGACTACCCAGCAGCTGGAGCAGCTATTGGGAGCATCTGGGATTGGCGGTATTGAGGTCAATGTAGCCAATTTACTAGATGAATCCGAACAGCAACGGGCAAAACTTTTGGCAAGTATTCTCGATCGCGTTCAGGAAATTCACAGTGCTGGTAAGACACCGGTGGTTTATACCTCTCGTCAGGAATTGGTTTTTGAGGATGTGCAGAAACGGCTGGCCTTTGGAACAGTAGTTTCAGGCTTATTGATGGATATCGTGAGGGGATTACCTAAAGATATTGGGTTTTTAATCAGTAAAGGGGGTATTACCTCCAATGATGTCTTAAGTACTGGTCTGGCTTTGAGGTCAGCACGACTACTGGGTCAGATCCTTCCTGGATGCTCAATGGTGCTAACCGCTGCTGACCATCCCCAGTTTCCTAATTTACCTGTGGTGCTATTTCCTGGCAATGTGGGAGATGTGAATGGCTTGGTCACGGTTTACCGTCGATTGAGTGCAAACTAAGAATGTTTGACAGGATATTCGGTTGTGGGTGTGGGGTAACAGAGCAATAGTATTCTTAAGTATATTCCCCTTTTGCCCCATACCACCATTAGCTACAATTCTCAACACTTATCCACTAGAACTTGCTGAAGAAGGTATGATCACGAAAGAATCTTTCTTCGGTGCGTTAACCAATCTAGCTCCTTGTTGCATGACTTCTGATTCTGCCCAACCATCACCAGTTTCAACGGTTTCCGACGACCGCAACTCGGTAGTTAACTGCCAAGGGCAAGTTCGCTTAAAAAGTGAGGGGAAACGGCTGTTGTTGATCTTGCCACCAGCCACTAAAAACCCTAGTATTGCCAATTGGTTAGACCTATGGGAACAATTCAAGCATCGCCTCAATGCTGGAGAGCGCTTTTGGCAGCCTGAATCCAGTGTCCATCTGATGGCTGGGGATCAATTGCTGGATGGGATGAAGCTACAAGCGATCGCTGATGCCCTTGGGGCAGTCCAGTTAAGGCTAAAGCGAGTTTACACCACGCGCAGACAAACTGCTGTGGCTGCTGCAGCTGCTGGGTACTCAGTAGAACAAGAAACTCCTAAGTACTCTTTGAATCAGAAGATTGATGAACCTACTGAATTACTCGCAGAACCTCTGTACTTACAAATGACCGTGCGTTCTGGTATAGAGATCCGTCACCCTGGCACTATTGTTATAATAGGAGACTTGAACCCTGGTGGTGCATTGATCGCAGCTGGGGATATATTTGTTTGGGGGCATCTACGAGGCATTGCCCACGCCGGTGCAAATGGTAATCGAAAATGTCGGATTATGGCATTAAAAATGGAACCCACCCAGTTGCGGATTGCTGATGCTGTAGCTAGGGCACCGGAGACACCGCCACTTCAGTACTATCCTGAAGTAGCTTACGTGACTTCCCTTGGAATTCGTATTGCTAGAGCTGCTGATGTTGCTAAAACCCACTTGTCGTTGAATTCATGAGTCGAATTATTGTTGTCACCTCTGGCAAAGGAGGGGTGGGTAAAACTACCATTACCGCCAATCTAGGTTTAGCCCTAGCTCGTCTGGGTCGTCGAGTTGCCTTAGTGGATGCAGATTTTGGTTTGAGAAACTTAGACCTGCTGTTGGGACTAGAAAATCGCGTAGTCTACACGGCTATTGAAGTATTAACAGGTCAGTGCCGCTTAGACCAGGCTTTGGTCAAAGACAAACGGCAGGAAGGACTAGTCCTGTTACCGGCAGCCCAAAGTCGTAACAAAGAAGCCGTTAACCCCAACCAAATGAAAAAGTTGTTGGGGGTGTTAGCCAAGAATTACGAGTACATCTTGGTGGACTCTCCAGCAGGAATCGAAAGTGGGTTTAAAAATGCAGTTACGGCAGCTACTGAAGCCCTAATCGTTGCTACACCAGAGATTACTTCAGTGCGGGATGCTGACCGAGTTATTGGCTTACTGGAAGCGGAAGGAATCAAGCAGACCCGCTTAATTGTCAACCGCCTGAAAGCCACAATGGTAAAAGCGGATCAAATGATGTCAGTTCAAGATGTCCAAGAAATTCTTGCTATTCCCCTAATTGGTGTTATCCCCGATGACGAACGGGTGATTGTCTCCAGTAATCAGGGGGAACCCTTGATCTTATCAGAAAAGAAAACCCTGCCTGGAATTGCCATTGAAAACATTGCTGCACGCTTAGAAGGTGCAAATATTTCCTTCCTCGACCTGATGGCAGAACACGACAACCTAATCAGCCGCTTACGCCGCCTGTTCCAATAAGGTTTTACATTGTGAATTGCCAAAGAGCCTCTTCCTTCTCTCCCTGTGTGACTTATTCACTACTCCAAAAAGCCCCATGATTATTGAAATTCTAGAACAACTTTTTTCCTGGAGGAGTGCTCAAAGTAGCCGTGAAGAGGCTAAGCGCCGCCTCCAACTGGTAATTGCCCACGACCGCTCTGACCTGAGTCCTACAATGGTGGAGTCGATGCGGCAAGACATCCTGGAGGTGGTCTCTCGCTACGTTGAGATTGATCCCGATGGATCAGAGTTTTCCTTAGAAAGCAACCAACGGGCAACAGCACTAATTGCTAATCTACCCATCCGACGAGTTAAGGAAAAACTACTAGAGGAAGAATCTAAACCCTTGACTCCAGACGAAGAAGAAGAGTAAGTCTCTAGTAGCTAAACGAGTGACAAGCTACGTGAAAAGTAGGTCAGTTGACCGGGCGAACGGGTGTGGGGTGTCTGTTTAAATTGAGCCTATTACTTGGGTGAAAAATTATCGGATCACCTTTGAAGGTAATTATGAAGCAAGGGATGCTTCTCTGGTCACCCTCCCAGGATGGGAGCTAAAGTCGTGTTTATATTTAATTTGGGATCAAGTTGCGATACGGTTGAACCCCAACAGTGGTAATCTGGAGAGTGGCATTACTAAATGTTAAGACTGTTTTCCAAAATCTGTAACAATAGCTTGACTAAATAAGCGCAATATGGTAGGCACCGCAGAACAAACAAACACGGGCGCTATTGCCCAAATTATCGGTCCGGTTGTTGACGTAGAGTTTCCCAGCGGTAAAATGCCGCAGATTTACAATGCCTTGAGAATTGAAGGCAAAAATGAAGCTGGACAAGATGTTGCTGTGACCTGCGAAGTGCAGCAGCTTCTCGGGGATAACCAAGTGCGCTCTGTTGCCATGAGTGGTACAGACGGTCTGGTGCGGGGTATGGAAGTTATTGATACGGGTGCCCCCATTAGTGTACCTGTAGGCAAGGCTACCTTAGGACGGATTTTCAATGTCTTGGGTGAACCAGTAGATAACAGAGGACCGGCAGAATCTGAGGATCGCTTCCCAATTCACCGGCCTGCTCCCAAGTTAACTGAGCTGGAAACCAAGCCCTCAGTATTCGAGACCGGTATTAAAGTAATCGACCTGCTGACTCCCTATCGACGTGGTGGTAAGATTGGTCTTTTTGGCGGCGCTGGAGTCGGCAAAACTGTGATCATGATGGAGTTGATCAACAACATCGCCACGAAACACGGTGGAGTATCAGTATTTGGCGGTGTGGGAGAGCGTACCCGTGAAGGGAACGACCTCTACAACGAAATGATGGAATCCAACGTGATCAACGCGGATAATTTAGGCGAGTCGAAAATTGCCCTAGTTTATGGTCAGATGAACGAACCACCCGGTGCGAGGATGCGGGTCGGTCTGTCAGCTTTGACCATGGCTGAGTACTTCCGGGATGTGAACAAGCAGGACGTGTTGCTGTTTATCGATAACATCTTCAGGTTTGTACAAGCAGGTTCGGAAGTGTCTGCTCTTTTGGGAAGAATGCCTTCTGCTGTAGGATATCAACCTACTCTGGCAACAGACGTAGGTGCTCTGCAAGAACGGATTACCTCCACTAACGAGGGTTCAATTACCTCCATTCAGGCAGTATATGTACCAGCTGACGACTTGACCGACCCAGCGCCAGCAACTACATTTGCTCACTTGGATGGTACAACAGTGTTGTCCCGTGGCCTAGCATCTAAGGGAATTTACCCGGCTGTGGACCCCCTCGATTCTAATTCAACCATGCTGCAACCGAGCATTGTGGGAGAAGACCACTACGGAACAGCTCGTTCTGTGCAGGCAACTCTACAGCGTTACAAGGAACTCCAAGACATTATCGCGATTTTGGGCTTGGATGAATTGTCCGAGGATGACAGACTAACGGTGGCTCGCGCCCGCAAGATTGAGCGCTTCTTGTCTCAGCCGTTTTTTGTAGCGGAGGTCTTCACTGGTTCTCCTGGTCAGTATGTTAGCTTGGACGATACTATCAAAGGCTTCCAAATGATTCTCAAGGGCGAATTGGATGACCTTCCTGAGCAAGCCTTCTACATGGTGGGCAGTATTGACCAAGCGATCGCTAAAGCTGAAAAACTGAAGAGTTAAGTCAGGTTTGATGCTAATAAGGTTATCAAGGTTGAAGGTTGAACGCGCAAGCGTGGCCTTTTGGCCAAGGTTATCAAGGTTGAAGGTTGAAGGTTGAAGGTTGAAGGTTGAAAGTTTGGGATTTCCACAGCAACCTAGTAACCTGTAACCTTCAACCAGTTAACCTGTAACCTTCAACCAGTTAACCTGTAACCTGTAACTTTCAAGCTGCTAAACTTCCAAGGTCCAACAAAAACAATTCATTCTGCTGATGGCTTTAACTGTTCGTATTATTGCTCCCGACAAAACCGTCTGGGATGACCAAGCACAGGAAATAATTTTACCCAGCACTACCGGTCAGCTTGGGATATTGAGTGATCATGCTCCTCTGTTATCAGCGCTGGATACTGGTGTGATGCGAATTCGCTCGGACAAAGAGTGGATACCAATTGCTCTTATGGGTGGATTTGTGGAAGTTGAAGATAATGAAGTGACGATTCTTGTCAATGGTGCTGAGTCCGGAGATGAAATTGACAAGGATGCTGCAGGTGTTGAGTTCAACGAAGCACAAGCTCGTCTAGAAGAACTTCAAAGCGAGGAGAATACCCAAGAAAAAATCCAAGCAACTCAAGCCTATAAGAAAGCCCGTGCTCGCTTTCAAGCTGCTGGTGGCATGGTGTAGTAACGCAACGTTAAATTATAACCCCGTAAACGAAGTAAGCAAGGGATTTAAACCCTATAAGCTCCGCATAAGCTCCGCGCTCTCCAAACCCCCCCCGAAACAGGGGGGTAGGGGAGCTTCTGGATTTGGTCACGGTCAGTCTGTTACTTGGATTAAGGGGGTTGAATTAAGGACGTTCTTCAACTAAGGAATCATCTCAACTAAGGTCGGATGAGTGGTCAGTTACCAATTCCCCATTCCCCTCAATCATTAGATTAATCAGCAAGGCTGGATTAAGCACTACCAGTAAAAACGACTTCCGGGAACTTAGCCTGAGCCTCAGACATAGGTCTACGCCTACCTTCCTCTTGCCAGTAGTTAATTACTTCAGTGGCTTTGTTGAGGATTTCAATGCGATCCGATTCAGTAATCCAGTGTTTGGCTTCCATCTCATCCTTGAGCTGTTCCCAGGCATCGTTCCGGGGCCAGAAAAAGTAACAAGTTAATGGGCTGGTGCCTTTGCCGACAATTTGATCAACTGCCAGGGCTACATTCTCATCTAGCCAGAGAACTTTTAATAGAAATTTTGACAATCAGGCCTCCCTCAGATATCCCAGGTTATCTTTAACTATAATATATTGTAGAGTTGACCATTTTAGCGCAAGAAGACTCTTCTTGATCAAGATTCAGGGATAGGTTTGTGATCAAATTGTTGGTACTATTGGTGCTGATCAGCAATATTGGCTCAACTAGCCCAAGCGTGCATGATGCCTAGTTCAGAAACATTCATTTCTAACTTTAATGCCATAGTGGTGTTCGACATTGACGGCGTGGTGCGTGACGTTAGTGGTTCTTACCGTAGAGCGATCGCAGATACAGTAGACCATTACACTGGTGGTGCCTATCGACCGACTATGGTAGAGATTGACCAACTTAAATCAGAAGGGCTATGGAATAACGACTGGGAGGCATCGCGAGAATTAGTTTATCGATACTTTGAGGCTCAAGGGAAAATGCGTTCGCGTTTTCCTCTCGACTATGAAGCCCTGGTTGATTTTTTCAATTCTCGCTATCGAGGAACAGATCCCAACCATTGGACTGGGTACATTTGTGACGAACCGTTATTGTTACAACCGAGTTATTTAGAGAGTTTGACAACAGCAGGGATTCCTTGGGGTTTTTTCAGTGGGGCAACACGACAGGAAGCGAACTATGCCCTAGAAGGACGACTTGGTCTCGAACGGCCTGTTTTAATTGCCATGGAGGATGCTCCTGGTAAGCCTGACCCTACAGGACTGTTTGCCGTAGTTCTACAACTAGAACAGAACCACCAAGTTAAGGTGAAATTGCCAGTTATCTACGTTGGTGACACAGTTGCTGACATGTACACTGTTGAAAAAGCTAGAGACTCTCATCCAGAACGAGTTTGGGTTGGGGTAGGGATTTTACCCCCTCATGTGCAGGAGATACCAGAACACCGGGAGGCTTATGGAGAGAGGCTAAAAGCTGCTGGTGCAACAGCAGTTTTTAATAATGTTGAGCAGCTGACTCCTGAACAGATTCAGAAAATACTACATTAGGGTTAATGCTTAAAGGTTCAAAGCCCTTGAGCTTCAAGCTAAATAGTCAATATTTAAACAATTCAGAGGTTCACGAAAAAAAAGAAGGACAAGGTCAAGAGCTTCCCTGTCTTGACCTTGGCATTTGTGTATAAGTTTTCTGTGTGTTTGTAGTGAGACTTGACCGATACTTTTCAGCAGCTCATCCTTTAGAACCAGTAAATGTTACCCCAGAGATAAAGTAACGATTGAAAAAGGCGTAAATCCCCAAAGCCGGTATAGTAAAGACCATTGAGGCTGCCATAATGTAGTTCCAATAACTAATGTATTGCCCCTTAAAGGTATTTAAACCTAAGGGAAGGGTAAACATTCCTGGATCAGAAGTAATCATTAGGGGCATTAAGAAATTATTCCAAGACCCCATAAAAATAAAGATAGCTTGTGCTGCCAAAGCTGGCTTGGCTAAAGGCAACACAACCTGCCAAAAGGTTTCCCAGCGACTTAATCCATCCAAGGCAGCAGCCTCTTCAAGTTCCTTAGGAAAATTGATAAAGAACTGCCGCATCATGAAAATAAAGGTGGCATTCACTGCACTCGGTACAATCAATCCTTGGTAGGTATTGAGCCATCCCAAAGACTTTAAGATTAAATAACCAGGAATTAGGGTGACTTGTCCAGGAATCATCAAAACTGCTAAGATTATTCCCAACAATAATGAATTACCTGGAAACTTAACTCTGGCTAAGGCATAACCTGCCATTGAGTTAAATATAATATTCAATCCTGTTACACAAACACCAACCAAGACACTGTTTAAAAACCAGCGTCCAAACAAAGGGGATTCAATGAAAATATTGCGGTAGTTATCGAAGGTAAAATCATGGGGTATAAAATTCAACCCGCCAGCGATAATTTCCTCAAGGGGTTTAAAGGAGGCTGATAAAGCCCAAGCAAAAGGCAAAAACGTAATAATGGCATAGAGGATAAGAATGCTATAAAATATCCCTCTGATCCAACGAAAATTATTCACTCTTCTTTGATCTCCTAATTCGCTTTTTCTTCTCTAAAGAAGCCGCGTTGAATCAGTGTTGTCACTAGAATTACACCAGCTAACATTAATGCTAGTGCAGCGGCGTAACCCATATCCAGACTTCTAAACGCATACTGGTAGATCAGAAGCACAACCGTCAGGGTTGAGTTGTTTGGACCACCGGTGCCACCGGAGAAGATGTAAGACTGGTCGAATAACTGAAACGTACCGATGACACCCATAACCATAACGAAAAATGTCACTGGTTTGAGTAAAGGCACAGTAATATTTATGAACTGATCGAACTCATTGGCACCATCAAGTCTTGCCGCCTCATAAACGGATCTAGGTATATCTTGCAGCGCAGCCAGGTAAATCACCATGAAAAACGGTGCTGTAGACCAAATATTCATAATCATAATGGATTTGAGAGCCACGCTTGGGTCTCCTAGCCAGTTATAGGTCGGTAAACCAAAGAAGTCTAGTAATCCATTAAGTAGACCATTAGAATTATAAATCCAGATAAATATTAGGGTTAAAACTGCTGAAGAAGTGACAGTCGGTAGAAAGAAAATAATCCTAAACCATTTTTTTCCTTTAATTTCTTTATTTAGGACTAGAGCTAAAACCAGAGCCAGGATTGTTTGACAAGGAACAACAATAACGACATACTCAATTGTATTTTTTAGCGCAATCCAAACTCGCTCATCCTCAAAGGTACGAAGGAAATTTTTTAACTCAACAAATCGATAACTCAGCCCTCCTAAAATTTCAACCTTATGGAAGGAAAGGAAGATTGCATAGATAATTGGTGCAATCAAAAAAGTTCCTAAAACTAGAATAGTAGGAGCCATGAAGAGGTAGCCAGATATAGCTTCCCTAACTTTGGCTTTCTGCCAAAATCCCTTCAATTTGACATCCCTCGATTTGACGTTTTGGTCAACTTCAAGTTTAGCGTTAGCTAGTGACATTTGTTAGTAGTTACTTGCTTGAATTTCTTTGTTAGCAGTTTGTTGTGCTTTTTTCATGGCTGACTTCAAGGATTGCTCACCAAGTAAAGCACTAAGAAACTGATTGTCGAAATGGGTCATAAATGTTGGCAATTGTTCATCCCCTTGCCAAATCGTGGCGTAGTCAGCACCAGCGATAAAGGGGGTGTACAGAGGATTCTGTTCATAGCCAAGTTCTGATATGACCGATTTCCGAGCCGGGATTGCCAGTCCTCCCTTCGCCCAAGCTTTCATCCCTTCCTTGCCAGTCAAATAGGAAATCAGTTCCCAGGCAGCCTCTTTATTTTTAGCTTGCTTGTTCATGACATAAGCAACGGTATAAACCATGCTGCCTTTGTGGTTACCAATACTGGGAACTTCCGCAGTGCCAAAGTCAATCTTGGGAAATGTCTGTTGTAGGTAAGGAATCGCATAGCTACCTTCAATAACCATTGCTGCCTTCCCTTGACCAAACATTTCGCTTCCAGAACTGGCTCCAACGTCTGACGCTATGGCAGCAGAATGGTTTTGTCGATACATATCGATCAAAGGCGTTAAACCTGATAGGCTTTGGCGAGTCGCAAAGACAGCCTTGCCATTCTGGTCAACTAAATCACCGCCAAAAGCTTTGATCATGAAATAGTGACGAGAGAGTTCTGCCGTCATGCCCAACCCATATCGATCAACCCTGCCATTGTGAGTTGTATCGGTGGTCAATTTTTTAGCATAGTCCTCTAACTCTTCCCAGGTTTGGGGTGGTTCGGTTATATTGAGTTGATGGAAATATTTTTTATTGTAGAAAAGGGCAAGGGTTGTAAAATCCTTAGGCAATCCGTAGGTTTTGCCTAAGGATTGGAAGGCTTCCGAGAGATGGGGAGCAAAGTCATCTAAATCTAGGTCCTCAGTGATGTAATCATCAAGAGGTTCCAAGACTCCATGAGTCATGAGTAAGGGAGCATCTAGGGCATCTACATAGAAGACATCAGGAGCAGCATCACCAATCAACCGAGTCTTAATGACATCCATATATTGGTCAGTGATCACTTCAAACTTGACTTTTATACCAGGATGTGATGCTTCAAACTCCTTCAGTACCTGCTCAAGGAGCTGTTTTTCGGCTGGGTTGCTCTGCCACCCGCTCAGGGTCACAGTGGAAATGTCACTGGCGATACTGCGGCTACAGCCAGTTAGGAACACAATTAGAGATACTAAGATTAGACATCTCGAAAGAATTTGCTTCATGATAAGTAAGGACGCTTGGGCACCTCCCCTGGAAAACTTATTTCCCGTCTGAGGAGGTGGCTATGTACCTAGAAATAATTAGTAAATACAGATGAAGATATGGTTATTGAGATAACTCGACATCCAAGATGGCTTTCTACAGCTTATTTCTTAAGGTGTCCAAGATGGCTTTCTACAGCTTATTTCTTAAGGTGTCCTTATTTCTTAAGGTGTAAAGCTGTTACTAGCCATATTGATGGGGGTAAAGCTAGCTGTTAGTAGCCAACTTTATTATTGCTTATCTTTATTATACCACCACTTATCTTTAGCTTTAATTATGATTATCCATGATCCTCATCCTGGCTACAGTCTTAACTAACTGAACTACGTAAGGCTGAGATCAAGACTATGAAGGCGATCCCGCCTTTTTTTTTTTCTAGCTAGGTCGTGGTACCTCTTGGCTCGATCCGTCAGATCAAAGATTTCAGTGAATATACTTAATTGTATTTTTGTTGCAATATCTTACTTTTTTTGAGATATTATTTTTAAGGTACCTGTTGCCCCAGGGATAAAAAAGGCAACAGCTGTACTTAGGTCAGTATTGATATTTAGATATCGATTCTGGCTACATCGGGATTCCTAAACAAGGGAATAAGGCATTGGCGTGATTTTTCCTCATGATCCATGTCTAGCCCCCTTGCTTCCCCGTTAATTGAATAGCGTAGCCTCCGCTGCTATACCCCGTCATGACCATAGCTCTCCCCATAGGGCATAGCCCTTAGGAAGTAACCCTTAGGGATTATGGAAAAGTGCTACTTTTTCTATTCCTAAGGGGTTGGGTGAAGGCTAGAGAATAAGTGTTATTGAAAAGTAGCCCTTCTCGAAAAGTAAGGGTTACCGGAGTGTATAGCAGATGTCGCAGGAGCTAGACCTTCCCGGACTCTACCAGGAGTACGGAAGGCTATGGTAGGTCTTCTGCGAGAGTAAGCAAGTCTTACTTCCCTAGTGATGTAAATGGCATAGACTCCTCTTGTAAAACCCCTTTTAGCCAAAGGAGGTTTTACAAGAGGGTATAGGGGGAATTTAAGAGCAAGCCAAGAGGGTTACGCTATGGGCACGCTACGCCCATCAATAACGGGGATGCTATAGGGAGGATATGGCATAGGAGTTTCGACCTGCCTGCCGATCCAGTACAGGTGTTACCTGAACCAATACGATTTACTCGTCTCCATCAAATTCGCCATTTAAGTCCTCTCTATCTAGCTACCTGAACCGCTATGCTCAGACTCATATCCGATGTCGCCCCAGAAGCTCCGTCTTTGCCGCGATTGCCAGAGTTGCTCAAGCCCCTAAATAAGGAAGCGCGACCCCCCCTTAGCCCTACTGAGAAAATTCCCAAGGGAGATATTCGCTCTAGCCTGAGGGCTGCAACCCTTGACGGCGTGTTTTCCGCCTTCTTTTCCTCTATCACAGCTGAGGTTTTCCTCACTAACTTCTTGCTGCAACTGGGTGCTAGCAACTTTGAAATCGGTATTCTTTCAGGGATACCTCTACTGGCGAATTTTCTACAGCCTATTGGTGCTTATTTATCTGACCGATCCTACAGTCGCCACTGGTTTATCATCAAAACCTTCGTTCCTTCGCGACTACTATGGTTATTTGTCCTTGTAGGCATTGCGATGTTCTGCAATGGTCTGGCTCCAGCTCATCATCTAGTGTTGTGTACACTGGCGATTAACCTGATAACTCACATTTTTGGAGCTTTAGGTAGTCCCTCTTGGTCTAGCTGGATGGCGGTGTTAGTTCCTGTTCGCCTGCGAGGGCGCTATTTTGGACTGCGCAATAGCTTTACTAATTTAACTAACCTACTTTGTGTTCCCCTACTGGGATACATTGTTTCTACCTGGGACGGTGGGCAAGTTCAAGGCTATGGCGTAATTTTGATTTTGGGTATCATAGCTGGAATACTCAGTCTAGTCTTTCAGTTCTTCATGGTAGATGTGACTCCTCAGATACCGTCAAAGAAGACTGCGAAGACTGATGAGACTACTGATGAAACCTTAGAGTCTGAGGAGGAGCCGACACCTTCTGATTATGTCGCTCTATTGAAGGACACAAACTTCCTAATCTTTGTACTCTACTTTGGATTGTGGATGTTTGGCTTCACCCTCAGCGCTCCCTTTTTCAATGTTTATCTGCTCGACAATTTGGGCTTAGATGTTGGTTGGGTAACTCTCTATACCAGTCTGACTGCTGGCGCAAGTTTATTGACGCTGATCTACTGGGGTAAGTTGTCTGACCTGATCGGAAATCGTCCAGTACTAGTAATGGTTGGGATTCTCCTATCTGTGATGCCCTTACTTTGGCTTGGGATCAGCACCCCAACAACTCTCGCTCTTTGGGTTTGGCTACCCCTTTTATTCTTAGGGACAGGTTCAGCTGCGGCAGCCATTGACCTGTGTGCCAATAACATCCAAATCGAGATCTCACCAGCCCACAAACCCTCCACGTATTTTGCAGCTGCTGCATCATCAGCGGGATTAGGGGGTGCTATAGGTAGTATGTTTGGTGGCTTTTTAGCGGAGTTGCCTCACTTCGGTGGTTTGCCAACATTATTTGCCCTATCAGCAGTGGTGCGATTGGCTACCCTTTTACCTTTGGCATTTGTCCGGGAGCCACGGGGTCGGAACCTCAAACAACTGCTGCTTCGTAACCGTGCTTGAACAGCAATAGTTTAGTCAAGTGTTATGAGTGTAGGGTGCTTTATTAACGCACCCTACACTTATGCTTAAGACCTAAAATTATTGCGTAAGTCCTGAAGTCATGACTCTTGATAAAAGCTAAGGTTGATCAGGTTAATTTCACTTAAGGTTGAAGAAATTTGCTAACGCCTCAACCATCATTGGTGGCCAACGGCGGACATGCTCTACCCAGTCCAAGTCCTGGTATCGCTTATCGAGACCAACGGCTGCCACCCAATTACTCTCAGCTTCCCCCCGTTTTCCGTCAGCCCACAACACAGCTGTTAAAGCAGCTCGAAGATCGGCAAATTGGGGGTATTTTCGTATAGTATTGCGCATGATGCCCATGGCTTCTTTGGTCTCACCAATTTGATAGAGCGCCAGAGCATAGTTAGCATAGGCAAAGGCAAATTTGGGTGCTAACTCGATGGATTTTTGGTAATTTGCGATCGCTTCTGTCCATTGGCCTAGTCCTGCCTTAGCATTCCCCAAGTTGTTGTAAGCCATGGCATCCTTGGGATCAAGTTTTAGCAATCGCTCATAGTCAGCAATGGCATCTTGCCATCGCCCTTGTCCTTCGTAGGCAGTACCGCGATTTAGATAAGGGTCAGTGGCTTCTGGTGCTAATTCAATGGCATGAGTAAAGTCTGCGATCGCATCGTCTAATTTATTCTGGCTGACTCTAAGGTTACCCCGATTACTCCAACCGACGGGATTATCTGGCAACAGCTCAATTAGCTGAGTCCAGTAATTTTCAGCAGTTGGGAATTTCCCCTGATTCGTAGCAGCAAATGCCTTTTTCCTTAACTGGTTAATTTGTTTGATCTGAGCCTTAGTCAATTCTGGGAATTGGGTTTGCGCCATTGCTGGGGGTGTGATTATCGTAGCAGCCGATACAACGACAAGCAGTAAAATCAGTAAAATCCGAATCAAGCGTTTCATATATTATTTGAACTGAGACCGCAATCTTGATATTCCTTGCTACTGACTATTAACTACTAATTACTAACTACTAACTACTACTCATAGCCCAAATGTTTCCGAGCCGCTGAGGTGGCGACGCGACCCCGAGGTGTGCGGTGCAGGAAACCAATTTGTAACAAATAGGGTTCATAAACCTCTTCAATGGTTTGAGCATCTTCTCCAGTAGAGGCTGCCACTGCTTCTAAACCAACTGGTCCGCCATTGAACTGTTCAATCATTACCTTTAGCACTAGTCGGTCTGTCCAATCTAACCCCATCGGGTCTACATTAAAGATTTCCATGGCTTGAGCTGCTACATCCTGGTTAATTTGCTCAATGCCTTTGACTTGAGCATAGTCTCGCACTCGCCTCAGGAGTCGGTTAGCAATTCGAGGTGTGCCACGAGACCGACGGGCAATTTCCTCAGCACCATCTTCCGTTACTGCTGCCTTGAGCAATTGAGCTGTCCTCGTTACAATTAAACTCAATTCATCGATCTCATAGAAGCGTAAGCGTTGGATCATACCAAAGCGATCGCGTAGGGGTGAGGTTAAGGAACCTACTCGTGTGGTTGCCCCCACTAAGGTAAACTGTGGCAGAGGAATACTGCGGGTTTTGGCACTCTGACCCTTACCAATAGTGATATCCAATCGATAGTCTTCCATGGCTGGATATAGCAATTCCTCTGTCATGCGCGATAAACGATGGATTTCGTCTATAAATAAAATATCCCCAGGTTTGAGATTAACCAGAAGCCCCACAATATCTCGTGGACGCTCTAAGGCAGGTGCAGCAGTAATTTTACAATTCACCTCCATCTCAGTTGCCAAAATTAGGGACATGGTTGTTTTCCCTAATCCTGGTGGTCCATACAACAGCAGGTGATCCATGGCCTCATTTCTGGCTTTGGCAGCTTGAATCCCAATTTCCAAAACTCCTTTGAGTTCTTTTTGTCCGATGTAGTCGGCTAAGCGGTGTGGTCTAATACTCTCTTCTTGATGACCAACTTCCTCAGCGGTCGCCGTTGCTAGTAGTAGCTCCCCATCGTTTTGCCTCTGACGGGGTAAGCCGCGACCTTTTCGTTTCTTGCTAGATTTGGGTTCTCTATCTGGGTTTTGGTACTGTTGTCTAAAAGACGTTATGGCCATGGGTCATACTTTATCCTTCATACTTCATACTTAGTTTACTTATGCTGGCTAAGAGAATCTTACCGTGCCTGGATGTAAAAGCTGGGCGAGTTGTTAAAGGGGTCAACTTTGTTAATCTTAAGGACGCTGGTGATCCAGTGGAATTAGCACAAGTTTACAATGATGCTGGTGCAGATGAGCTGGTGTTTTTGGATATAACTGCTACCCATGAAGACCGAGACATTATTATTGATGTAGTCTACCGTACAGCCGAACAAGTATTTATTCCCTTGACGGTGGGGGGTGGCATCCAGTCTTTAGAAAATATTAAATTATTATTAAGAGCAGGAGCCGATAAAGTTAGTATTAATTCGGCTGCTGTACGGAATCCCGACTTTATTAATCAAGCGAGCGACCGTTTTGGTGATCAGTGCATCGTAGTGGCTATTGATGCTCGTCGTCGGGAAGACCCCGATAACCCCGGTTGGAATGTTTACGTGCGAGGAGGACGTGAGAACACCGGTATTGATGCGATCGCATGGGCAAAAGAAGTGGCACAACGGGGAGCTGGGGAACTTCTGGTTACTAGTATGGATGCGGATGGAACCCAGGCTGGGTATGACTTAGAGCTAACCCGAACTATGGCTGAACAGGTGGAAATTCCAGTGATTGCCTCCGGTGGTGCTGGCAACTGCGATCATATTTATCAGGCTCTGACTGAGGGCAAAGCCGAAGCAGCGTTACTAGCTTCCCTGTTGCATTACGGGCAACTGAGTGTATCTGAAATTAAAACTTATTTGAACCAGCATCAAGTTCCGGTGCGATTGCCATAGTAAACTAATTGATTATTTTTCCGAAAGATTTAAGTTTTGTTGTGTAGTATTAAGTAGTTTAATGGTTTGCAGCGATTTTTATAGCTGCTAAACTAAATATGGATCCAATATTAATTTTTGTAAAAAATGCTGGTGATAATTCTAATCTTTGATGTAGCTTTGGTGGCTTGGTCACTGCACCTGATGCAGGAAGCCTTTGATACCCAGGAGTTCTCTCTGATGCTGGCTGGTACCTTAGTAGCTATGTCAGCAGCAGCTATGTTAGTGGTTTATTTTTTGATGAACAGCTGCATGGGGTATCTTACCCAAATGGCTCAGTCTCCCAGCGTATTCTACTGATCGAGATAATTTCATTCTCAAAACACTTGACTTAGCTGAGCTATCAAGGTATACTAGGTAATGGACTATAGAATTACGGGGTTATAGCTCAGTTGGTAGAGCACCTCAATGGCATTGAGGGGGTCAGCGGTTCGAATCCGCTTAGCTCCATATTGATTAAATTTTAATTAAATATTGATAAAAGGCTGAAGTCTTTTAGCCTGAGGGGTTGCCGTAGGGTTGCTTGGCTATCAGTCTTCAGTAATAAGGTTAGAATTTGTTGACGGTTGACGGTTGAGGGGAAACTCTTAAAACAAGCCTTGGGAGTGGCGAGGGGGGAAAACCCGTGAGACTTGATGGTGAGATGTTGAGATCAAAACCTCTTTATCGAAGACGAATTCGCCGTAATCGGCGAGGTTATCTAGACCAATCAAATTTAGGATGATCTCAGCCACTAGCCAGGTGCTGACTTTCAGAAATACATTGTTCCACTGATGATTCATTGCTCTGAGGTTTAAACATTTAGTAGGTAGAGGTTTTGTCTGGCTTCTGTTTGTTCAGATGTACCTAAATCTCTACTTCAATTCCAGAGCGACGAATCCGCAAAAAAGTCAAAAAGTTTTATTTAATAAAATTTCCCATATTGATTGGTGTTGAAAGTTCACGGTTTAGGGTTGACAATTGATATCATGTTCGGTTAATCACTTTGTTGATTAGCGATCGCTGTCTTGATGCAGTCGCTTTTCCTGACTTCTCCAAAAAGCCTAGTCAACCTTCACGCTCCCTGAAGAATTTCGATGGGATCCCCTTGGTGCAACACTTTACCGGCTTCAGAAGCAGGCACGTTTGTATTCACGCTTAATTTGTAGAAATGATTGAAACGAGCGCTGGTTGTCCAGGATGGTAGGCTTTCCTTGCGCTTCGCCATGAAAGTCTTTTGGAAATTATCAGTAGCCTCTCCTGTTTGAGGGTCTCGTGCTAAAACAATACAACGTTGACAGGGATTAATTCCTTCTATGAAAGCTTCCCCTACTTTAAACTGAATAGATTGCCCTGATTCGGAAAACAATTGGTCTTCCCAGAAAGCAGGAACTCCTCCAATTTCTAGATTGGCTCGAACCCGACGTCGTATCTCTTCAGGAGTTATTTCAGGGAACCAAGAAGCAACGGTTTCAATGGTAGCGCTACTAATAATAGTAGGACCAAGAGCATTGGTATCGTCTGGAAAACCAGTGCTGGTGTTCTGCACTACTTTAACTGGAAAATCGAAGTAATCCTTTAACCAAGCTTCCAGAGCAGCTCGCCCGTGATCAATATGAAAGGTAATGTTTTGGTTTGTGCCCTGAATCTGTAGCGATAGCAATTGGGATTGGATATCGAAGACTGACCGCAGCAAGTGGACTTTGCCATTGCGCTTACCATTGACAAATTTACCTTGCTGATCAAATAGGGCAAATTCTCGGTCATGGTTTAGGGCACCACTTTTGAGGAGAGTGGCGGTTTCGAGTTCAATCCGATCTAGGGATTTAATCGGGTAGATATAGATAGCTTTAAGGTAAGGTATTGCAATTTTCATAACGAGTGAGCGACATTGCTTATCCTTTTAAGGCAATAGGCAATAGGCAATAGGCAATAGGCAATAGGCAATAGGCAATAGGCAAGAGGGTTTTAAGCGATGCAGTGCCTTCATGCGGGGGTTCCCCCCATGAGCAACTGCCGTGGTTTCCTCCATGAGCGACTGCATCAAGACAGGGAATCTGCCTCAAAGAAGACATTACCTCATCAGTGCAATCAACGCTATATAATCTATCAGAAATGACAGACAAAGAATGATATAGCAATAATAATAAAGACTCTATCAGCTTGATATTAGTTATAACTCTCTCTATAAAGTAGAGCATTTTTTTATAAACTTGGTAGGTGTTACAGGGCAAATTAACTGCAACTTAGTTAATAAATAAATTAATTTATGAAAATACCGGGGAGATCAAGGTAAGCGATCGCTTGCTGAGATTAGCGATCGCTAATGTTGGTTTTGTTACTTACCTTAAACAAACGTAATAAACTTTCAGGTGTAGCAGAAGAAATGAGTTAAGCGATCGCTAGGTTATAATTACAGCTAATTTATCCTAGAAAGCCACATATATAGGGTTTGCCCCGAGTTGGCAATCATGAAGCTGAATCAAATTATTAATCACATCAAAGTCTCTCTAACCCCTTCGTCAACCAAAACCCATTCCCAAAAGGTTGAAGAAATAGCTTATAAGATTTACCAAAATCGCCTACTAGTAAAAGGTGAAGGGGATGCGGAGCACGACTGGCATAAAGCTGAGCAAATTGTTAAAAATCCTTTGACGTTAGCGTTGTTCAAGTGCCATCAACCTTTCATCAGCATAGAAAAAAAGTTTTTAGAGCCTGTTCTGGATTATCTGAATAGATTAGCATTGCTAGAAATTTTAGGACTAGTTGGTAATCTATCTCTACTTGTTGGTGTGATTGTCTTTATTGCTGGTGAGCAGGATAGACGAAATGCTGAAGTGTATCAGGCATGGCAAGTAGTTACCGCAGCCCACGACCAAGCTGGGAGTGGTGGTAGAAAAGAAGCTCTGGAATTCCTAAACTCAAGACCAAGGCGTATTCCTTGGTTTTGGTTGACCTGGCGGAGACAGAGCTTAGATAGTTTACAAGCTCCAGAGGCTTATTTGAGGGGAGTCCAGCTCTCTGGTGCGGAGCTAGTTAACGCTAATTTACAAGACGCTAATTTATCTGAAGCTAATTTACAAAAAGCTCGTTTATCTAGAGCTAATTTACAGAAAGCTATTTTAGATGAAGCTAAGTTACAGCAAGCTTATTTAGTTAGGGCTAATTTACAGGAAGCTAGTTTATCTGAAGCTAATTTAAAGAATGCTAAGTTACAGAATGCTAACTTACAAGAAGCTTATTTATTTAAGGCTCAGTTACAACAAGCTAATTTAAATATAGCTAAGTTACAGCAAGCTGATTTAGAGCAAGCTAATTTAGAGAACGCTAGTTTAGTTGAGACTAAGTTACAGAATGCCCATTTAGCTGGAGCTAAATTACAGAACGCTAATTTACATAAAGCTAATTTAGCTGGAGCTGATTTATCTGGAGCTGATTTATCTGGAGCTGATTTAAAAGATGCGATTTATTCAAACAAAATAAGAGCGGAAAGCTGTAAATTTGAAGATATATATTATCATTGTCGCACTATATTTCCTGAAGGCTTTGACCCTAAAGCTGCTGGCATGAAGTTAATAAAATAAGTGAAAGATATACCTAAACGATAATTATTAAAATTCAACACTACATGCTACTCTTAAATCAAGACTTGCTTTACCCAACTTGCATCTGCGGTCGATAAAGGTGGTGGCGGATCTTGACTATAATCAATCGCTAAATCATAACTTCCTTGGTCGTAAAGGTTATGTAATAATTGTTGTAAATTAACCGTAGGTTCTCGATCGTCTGGTTGTAGAGGTAAAGGAAATGAAGGAATTGCTTGGGGGAGATTAAAGGCATATAAATCGGCTTGGGGACGTTCTTTAGAACGGCTGACCACGATTCGATAGTGGCTCTGGAAGGCTTGATTATTCATAGCCATTGGTTTTCCTTGACGCAGTAAATCAATTTCCACTAAATGGGTTAAGCTATCTAATATTTTTTGCCGTTTGGTTTCATAAGTGCTGCGCCCTTCTGCAGACCGTTTGTTTTTGGGAGAAAGAATTTCGATAACAGTAATGACTTTGCCAGTTTCCACCTTTCGCACTTCTAAATACCACTTCTTGATGCAGTCGCTCATGGGGGGAACCCCCAAGACCGCGCTGCATCGCTCTTTAACCATTTCAGTCATCGGTAGAGCAATCTTCATTGGTTTAACACTAGGAGCAGCAACGGTAACCAGAGCTGACGGATCTTGGTGGTTGCTTTGAGAACTTTGAACAACTACATGATCTTTTCGGGCGGGCAGGATGCCCACTCTACCTAGCATCGAATCATCACCAGTAGCATTGTAGACTCTTTCCTCAATTGCTACCCGATATTTCGGACGTAGTTGGGGGTTAAGGCTTTGGGCAATCAGGACAATTAGCCACTTATGAACTTGTGACCAATATTCTGGTTTCTCCAGGTAGGGATTCATCCCAGGAAAGGGTGAAGGCATCTTTTGTTATGAAGCTGTGAAGTGCTATATTACCTAAGTTACCGAAAAAGTTTGGCTCTTCGGTACCTGCAACCTAGCTAGTAATTTTGGGAAATTTCTGGAAAATCACCAGAATTTAACGATGTGTTATACCAATTTACAAAATTAAGTGGTATAATTGCTACTAAAATAAAATCATTATCAAGACAGCTATGGTATGGGCTCACCCCCTAAGCTGCTATAGTCTTCGATTTAAGCAACGTTTAACAAACAGTCTCTCAAACTCTTACTCTGTATAGCTTTGAGATTTTAAGAATTTAGTTTTTTCTAACTAGCATCTGAATGCCTAAAAGTTTTGCCTAGCAATACTCTTAGGCATTTTTTTTTAGAAAAAAGCATCCCTTGATCGCAAAGAAGCATTATGAATCAAGTTGACCTAGCCTTTACTCCAGCTCTAGAGCAAGCCCAACTGATCCGCAAGGGTGACATATCACCCCTAGAATTAGTCCAACTCTACCTTGAACGGATCGAAGCATTAAATCCCCAACTAGGCAGTTACTTCACTGTGGCGTCTGACATGGCACTGGCGGATGCTAAAGCCAAAACTGAACAACTTGCCGAAACTACTGATACTTCTAAACTTCCTCCATTTTTTGGTGTTCCAATTGCGATTAAAGACCTCAGAGCTGTAGAAGGACTCCCTTGTAGCTTTGGTGTTGCTGCGCTCAAAGACAATATTGCTGAGTATGATGATGGGGTAATCACCCGGATCAAGCAAGCTGGATTCATTATTTTAGGTAAAACTGCTACCTCTGAACTGGGTTCGTTACCCTATACCGAACCCCCAGGATTTCCACCGGCTCGCAATCCTTGGAATCTGGACTACACACCAGGGGGGTCTAGTGGCGGTTCAGCGGCAGCAGTAGCAGCTGGCTTATCTCCCATTGCCCAAGGTTCCGATGGTGGGGGTTCCCTGCGGGGTCCAGCCTTTTGCTGTGGTTTGGTGGGGATTAAACCGACACGAGGTCGTATTTCTTATGCTCCAGCAGGAGACTTTCAAAGTGGTATTCCCAGTATTGGTCCGATGGGACGGACGGTAGCTGATGCAGCTGCTTTACTGGATGTGATGTCTGGCTATATTACTGGAGACCCTTACTGGTTACCTGACCCAGAGATATCGTTTCTAGAGGCTACCGATCAACAACTGGATAATTTGCGGATTAGTTTTGCGACATCCATTAAACCGATAGGAGAAGCATCAGCTACATGTGAAAAGATTGTCCTGGAAACGGTGCAGCGACTGGAAGGGATGGGACATCTGGTTGAACGGGGTTGTCCAGATTTCAGTGAGATAGTAGAACCATTTAAGACAGTATGGCAAGCTGGCATAACGTCAGCAGGAATTCCCTTAGAAGCCTTAAGTCCGATGAATCGCTGGATTGCTGAACAATCAGGTACTGCTGGGGAATACTTACAAGCGGTGACTAAGCTACAAGTTATAGCGCGTCAAATTGTGGGATTCTTTAACAACTATGATGTGCTAGTCTTACCGACTTATTTACATCCACCGATTCGGGTAGGAGAGTGGGACAATTTGAGTTATGAAGAAACCTTGAATAATATTATTAATTGGATTGGACCGTGTCCACCATTTAATGCTACTGGACTTCCTGCGATCGCAATTCCTGCTGGTTTTGATGAGAAGGGTTTACCTGTCGGAATTCAGTTAGTGGGACCTCCAGCATCAGAAGCAAGACTATTAGCATTAGCGGCTCAGTTGGAAGCAGCAAACCCTTGGATTAATAATCGTCCAACTATATAAGGTAAAATCTCAAATTTACAGGACTTACGCCAAATTTGAGTTTAAATACTATTAGTAGTAGGATGAGTTATTTACCGATCCGACCAGTATAGTTATGACGTAAGTCCTGATTATAAATAAGTCCTGAGTTAAAAAGTCCTGATTTAAGATATAAATCGTAAACCGTCAACGGTCAACAATGCTTAGACTTTTTTCAACCAGCTGAACATAGCGCGTAAGTCTTTACCAACTTCCTCGACGGGATGTTCTTTATTCTGACGGCGCATAGCAGTGAAGACGGGTTTACCTCCCTGATTTTCCAAGACAAATTCACGAGCAAATTGACCTGATTGAATTTCTTTGAGGATTTTACGCATTTCGGCGCGAGTTTCATCAGTAACAATCCTTGGCCCACGGGTATAGTCACCATATTCAGCAGTGTTGGAGATGCTATCCCGCATGTTAGCTAAACCACCTTCGACGACTAGGTCAACAATCAGTTTGACTTCATGAAGGCATTCAAAATAGGCCAATTCTGGTTGATAACCAGCAGCGACTAGGGTCTCAAATCCGGATTTAATCAATTCACTCAAGCCGCCACACAATACGACTTGCTCACCAAATAGGTCAGTTTCTGTTTCTTCCCGGAAGGTAGTTTCAAGAATCCCGGCACGGGTACCACCAATTCCTTTGGCGTAAGCCATGGCGCGATCGCGTGCTTGGCCTGTGGCATCCTGGTAAACAGCAAATAGACAAGGCACCCCTTCTCCCTGTTCATAGGTGCGCCGCACCAAATGTCCTGGACCTTTGGGAGCAACCATGATCACATCTACGAATTCTGGGGGAACAACTTGACCAAAATGAATATTGAAGCCGTGGGCAAAGGCAATAACATTACCCTCAGTCAGATTTGGCTCAATTTCTGCCTGATAAATGGTTTTTTGCACTTCATCCGGCAGCAGGATCATCACCAAGTCAGCCGCTTTAGCAGCATCAGCCACTGTGTGGACGGTTAAGCCTGCTTCTTCAGCTTTGGCCTTAGACTTACTACCTGGATAAAGTCCCACGATCACATTCATGCCACTCTCTTTAAGATTAAGGGCGTGGGCGTGACCTTGAGAACCATAGCCGATGATAGCTATAGTTTTATCCGCCAGTAGGTCTAGGTTAGCGTCGGTATCGTAATACATTTGAGCCATTGTAATTTCTGTTCCTTTTTTGCTGGTCACTGTCTTGATGCAGTCGCTCATGGGGGAAACCCCCGCATGAAGGCGCTGCATCGCTGCAAACTTATCATGATACCGCAAAACCGATCTCAAGCTTGGCAACTGATATACCTTTTTATCCATCAGCCCATCACCGGATCACCTGATCTGTCGATACAGGTCTTAGATGCTAATGATAAGTATTTCTAATTATAAATTCCTAAGGATTTTGCCAAAGTTATCTGAGGGAGATAGGATCTTTAAAAAACCTGTTAAACCTAGATATTAGAGCATTTTCATGGACCGGTTTGAGAGCTAAATCTCTGGTGTAGATACTTGTGAATTTTATATAAGTAAAACTTATCAAATTGGCGATTTAGCCTTTCATTCTTAATCGGTCTTAATCTGCTGAGTGTTTTCCCGTAGTATCAGAGATGGAGTAAAAATAAGCATGCCAAGCTCCTTCAACCAAAGGATAGGCTTTTGCCGTATACTCACAACGTCTCTACTATTGTTTTAAATCGAGAGGATTACTAAAACATGGCAACTTACAAAGTCACCGTGAAAAATGAAGATGAAGGTATAAATACAACCCTTGAAGTTCCTGATGACAAGTACATTCTCGACGAGGCCGAGGAGCAAGGTTTAGATCTCCCTTATTCCTGCCGTGCGGGTGCCTGCTCTACCTGTGCTGGCAAAGTAGAGAGTGGTACTGTTGACCAGTCAGACCAATCCTTCCTGGATGATGACCAAATAGAGGCTGGCTTCGTTCTGACCTGTGTGGCCTACCCCACCTCTGATTGTGTGATCATTACTCATCAAGAGGAAGCACTGTACTAAATACTAATATAAGTACTTGTAACAAAGAGGATTACTAAAACATGGCAACTTACAAAGTCACCTTGAAAATGCCAGATGGGGAGAAAGTCATTGATGTTCCCGAGGACGAAATCATTCTCGACATTGCCGAGGAACTAGAGATAGATCTGCCTTATTCCTGCCGTGCAGGTGCCTGCTCTACCTGTGCTGGCAAACTAGTCAGTGGTAGTATTAACCAGGACGACCAATCCTTCCTGGATGATGAGCAAATAGAGGCTGGCTGGGTTCTAACCTGTATCGCCTACCCCACCTCTGATTGCACGATCATTACTCATCAAGATGAGAACATGTAATAAGTACTAATATAAGTACTAATAACAAAGGGGAAGTAGGAGAGCTTAGAAATTGGGTGTTGTACTCTTTGAGCTCTTTACTTCCCCATCGCCGAAAATCGGGTGATGAGATGATTAGGTAATAGGGTGATGGAGAAATCACGCTAAATCGAGGAAGCTCTTTTATAAGTAAAAATAACAAAGAGGATTACTAAAACATGGCAACTTACAAAGTCACCTTGAAAATGCCAGATGGGGAGAAAGTCATTGATGTTCCCGAGGACGAAATCATTCTCGACATTGCCGAGGAACTAGAGATAGATCTGCCTTATTCCTGCCGTGCAGGTGCCTGCTCTACCTGTGCTGGCAAACTAGTCAGTGGTAGTATTAACCAGGACGACCAATCCTTCCTGGATGATGAGCAAATAGAGGCTGGCTGGGTTCTAACCTGTATCGCCTACCCCACCTCTGATTGCACGATCATTACTCATCAAGATGAGAACATGTAATAAGTACTAATATAAGTACTAATAACAAAGGGGAAGTAGGAGAGCTTAGAAATTGGGTGTTGTACTCTTTGAGCTCTTTACTTCCCCATCGCCGAAAATCGGGTGATGAGATCCTTAGCTAATGGGATGATGGCGAAATCACGCTAAATCCAAGGTAAATCAAGGAGGAGAAGAAGGTAATTTTTCTGAAATTCTTCCGTATCTTCACTTTCTCCCCCCTTTTCCCCTTAATTAGACTAGGGCGTGACTAGTGCGCTGGCATTTTGCCAGAAGATAATAGAATTGTTCAAAGGCTGAATTTGAGTACCAGGATAATAGAAGCTGAGAATTTTTTCTGCGGACCAACCGAGTTTAGCTAAATTTTGGGAACCGTGTTGGCTAAAGCCAACCCCATGACCAAAGCCGCCACCTACGAACACGAAGCCTTTGAGGGTTTGGTTGGCTTTGTCATAAATCGGGTCTACGTAGAAGAGGGTGCTGCGGGGAGGACCAAAGGCGCTGCGGGCTTCATTTTTACTCAGCTCCAGCATACCCCGATCCGTTGTTACCGCCATTTTCAGCACTCGTCCTGCTGGTGAACGGTCTACCACTTCCATATGCTCAATGGTAGTGAAGTTGGCAAGGGGGTGTTTGGTTTTTTTGAGATAGCGTTGTAAATGGCTGGTGACTTGTTCCAAGGTATTGTTGTACTTCCAGCGGAATAAGTAACTGTTGTCAGTCTCATTAAATCCTTGCTTCAAGTTCATGAACTCACGGAAATTTTGTTCGTCTGCTAAGGATTTTTGTGACAAATTCCAGAGGGAGTATGGGGAGTCTACCACTGCTCTTAAGTAAGGACGTTCTGACCCATTCCAAACATCACTAAAAGGCGCACTGACTCCACCAGTTGCCGCTGAATACAGGGCATCTACTAACTCATTGTTGTAGGTCAGCACTAGACCTTTAGTAGCTGCGATCGCACGGTCAGCCACTGGATTGGTTTGATTTATTCCGAAATAAACCTGGCAGTGAGTATCGGCACAGAGTTCGTAACCGTCAACATTAAATCGGCGTCGGTTCCGCAAGGCGTAGGTGCGAGCAATAATGCTCTGGGCAGCTACGGTTGAATAGCGTGCTCCAGCTCCAATTTCGTGAGGTACTACACCGCGCAAATAGCTTTCTAGAGGTACCTGATTTACTAAGGTATAGTCACCATAGGCATTGGGCTGGATCCGTAGACTACCAGGATAAAGTCTTGTCCTACGGCTATTTTCTCCTTTGCTAACCCAGATCAGATTTTTGCCAGCAGTAATATCGATTTCCCGTCGATGGTAGCGATAGTCACCAATTACAAAGGAAGCATGGGGCACTTCGGTGACAACATTAGTATCGATATAGGCAGTGTTATCACCTTTGGCTTTGATACTTGCTAGCAGTAAACGTCGCAATAAAGGGGTTTGATAAACACTCCGTTTTGCCCACACCTGCCAGCGGTCAGGCTTGGCAATTTCCACCTCAATCCCCTTTTCCCGCCATTTATTGGCACTATCTTCTGCAGTTTCAAAGGTCCCATGGTTACTCAAGACCACGTACTCTTCGATCTGAGGCTGCTGTAAGGGTTTATTGACTATTTCCAGCTTGAGGCTGCTAAGCTGCTTGGTTTTCGGTTGCATATCACCGCCTAAAAATTTGACGGTTAGCTGATCGTCTGGGGCAGCTTTCAGGGTGAGCTTGTCAGTTTCTTCATCTCCAAAGCGCTGCACGACTCCCACTTTCAGTGGGATATCTGAGGCTTTGGCGGCTAACCCTGATAGGATAGGTAGTCCCCAAAACGATAGTGTCATCAATGGTATAAGGAAATGGGGATTGGAAGCTGGGGAATTGAGAGAGATCGGTTTTTTCGTGAACCCCACTATCCAATTGCGAAACCGACCTGTCTTACCCGATGCCGTATTTTGATGCGAATTCAAGTCAAACGCTTTTGTTGTCATTAGCTTATTTGTTAAAGTACCCAATCCATAATTCCCATTCCCCGATTCTAGATCCCGAAAAGTACGATCCTCCAGAGGTATTGTTACCCTAACCAGGTCTTTTCATGGTCTTTGGTTTGGGATTGGGATGATTTGGTTGAGGATGCTGCCCGCAGCTACCCATTGGGATTACCTGTGTTAATTACTTCGAGCTAACAACACTTCCCCTTGCCTGATTCGTTGGGCAGCATCTAGTAGCACGTCTTCTAGATAGGGTTTGGTAAAATAGCCTCTAGCACCGAGATCAGCAGCTACTTTCCGGTGTCGATCAGCCCCACGAGAGGTGAGCATGGCCAGGGGGATTTCGCACAAATCTGGGTCTTTTTGAAGGCGAGATAGCAGTTCTAGACCATCCATTCTGGGCATTTCAATGTCACAGAATACGATCTCGCAAGGCAAACCAGACCGGAGTTTATCCCACGCTTCTTGACCATCACGGGCTTGTTCTACCCGATAACCAGCTTTACTGAAGGTCATAGAAAGGAGTTCTCGGACTGTGATTGAATCATCCACAATCAACACCATGGGATCAGATTTGATTAGATTGGCCTCGGCTCCGGTGGCGGTTGGAGTTTCCATCCTTTGCCAGATCGCAACACCACCATCTTTACGAATCCGACCCATAGCAAGGTCAATCAGTTCTAAGACGTCAGCAATGGGCATCACGCGACCATCCCCTAAGACGGTCGCCCCGGTAATGCCTACTGGCTTGGGTGCAGGGCCTTCGATTTGCTTAATAACAATTTCTTGCTCCCCTAATACCTGATCAACTTCTACGGCGAGCATGTTACCTGTACTGCGCAGTACCACCACAGAAATCAGGTTGTCTTCCCGTTGGCTGCCATAGACACTAGCCCTGCTGAGTTGGCTATGGTAGGTCAGCAATTCTGAGAGGGGCTTGAATGGAATCTGGGTGTCCCGCCATTGAAGAAAGGCTTGACCTTGGGAATTGGTCTGAATGCAGTCAGGGGAGACATCCTGCATATCTTCCACCCCATCCATGGGAAAAGCAATTTTGGCGCGATCGCTTACACAGCAGAGGGCTTTACAAATACTCAGGGTCAGGGGTAAGCGAATGGTAAAGGTGGTTCCTTGCCCGAGAGTAGAGTCGATAGTAATGGTTCCCCGAATTTCACTTAAGCAGGTGCGCACCACATCCATACCTACTCCTCGACCTTTGGTGTCAGTCACTTTCTCAGCAGTGGTGAACCCAGGGTGGAAGATAAAATTGAACAACTCCAAGTCGCTCAGGGTTTTTGCCTCAGTTGGGGAAATCAGATTCTTTTCAAGGGCTTTAGCTCTAATTCGATTTGGATCAATGCCCCCCCCATTATCCGAAATGGAAATCACCGTCTGATTTCCCTGGTAGAATGCCCCGAGGGTGATTTTACCCGCCCTAGGCTTCCCTGCAGCCAACCGTTCCTCTGGTAGCTCAATCCCGTGGGTAATGGCATTGTTGACCAGGTGGGTCATAGGATCATAGAGGTGTTCCAAGATCATTTTATCAATCAAGGTTTCCCGCCCCTCAACGTGTAGCTCGGCTTCCTTGCCTTCCTGCAAGGAAATTTCCCTGACTGCACGGGGCATTCGGTCTGCTGCTTGGGCAAAGGGCACCATACGCGATCGCGTCAGTCCTTCTTGGAGTTGATTGGTTACCTGTCTGAGGGTACGAGTTACTTGGTCGGTTTCATCCACCAAAAACTCAATGTCAGATGCCGACTCCTTAACCCGGACAATCAGCTCAATGATTTCTTGGGATAGCAAATGGAAGCCTGTAAAGCGGTCCATTTCTAGGGGGTGATAATCTTCTAAGCTGGAGTAATTCTGGCTTCCTTGTTCCCGTTCTTGGATGCTTGTAGTTCGGTAAATCTTACTACTAGACAATAGGGAATTTTCCAGCAGGGTTCGCTCATACAAGTCCCGCATTTTCAAACCCACATCGTTTAGGCTCGATACCTGATGGGATAAATTATCTAAGAATTGCCGCAGCCGTTCTTGATCTTGCTCTAACGTATTGCGACCAACTACCAGTTCTCCCACTAAATTGCTCAGGGTGTCCAGTTGTTTAACCGGTACCCGCATGGTTTGTTCAAATAGCTTAGATCTCGGACGCCTTGTTTGGCGGGACAGCTCCTGATTTATCCCTCCTGGGATAGCCGATATGCTTTGATTTGCCTGCTCTAGCAAGTGCTCAAGGTCTTTAAAGTCATCATCTACTGAGTCCGGCTGATTGGTTTTCCGGGTTTCTTGGTCTAGGGAGTGGTTAGGTTCAGGGCTACTAGTTTCATTTAATAGGAGTTCTAGTTCATCAAATACTCTTGTCTGCTCCGATCCCACTTCAACAGTGGATAAGCTGACATCCAGGGGTTTTATACTGTCAAAATCAACGTTTTGGTAGTGGGTCGTAGCTTCTGCCAACAGCTGCTCTAATTGCTGCCATTGATCTTGGGTTGTTGGTAAGGGTTGTGGTGATGAATCTGGTAATTTGTTTGATTTTATGGGATCGGATTTTCTATTTTTTCCTTTTACACTTGAACTAAGACCAGGTGTAGACGGCTCACTGGGTCGATCTGAAGTCGAGGTGGGGTTTGAAGACCCTGTAATTGATGGGGATTTAATTGCTGGTTGGTCATGGTTTGCAGGGGGGTGAGTTGGAATCAGCTCCAACTCATTGACCAGATTGAAATCTAATTCATTGAGGTCGATGTGGGTGGGATCCGGGCGAGGGCTCTGGGTGGGCTCGACCTGCGGTGTGCTTGGTCGGATAGGCTGCTGTTTGCCCATCCCATAACTATCTAATTTTGTGGGAGGATTACTTTCTGAGCTTGAGCTATTTTCTTCAAAAAAGGTATCATCAAATAAACTGCTTAATTCATCCGCTGGGTTAGTTTTTTGAGTTAGGTTTGCCTCAGTACTCCCAACAGCAAATAATTCTTCAAGGTCTTTATCAGTCAGGCTTGGAGTAAGGTTAGGTTGAATCGCCTCTGGAGTTGACTCCCTTGACTGTAGTAACTCAAAAGCTGCTTCTTCTGGAAATTCCTCATCGAACAAACTGAGTAAATCTTCCTCGGTAGACTCTGCTGCCTCTGGAATGTCCAACCCATCAAGTTCTTTAATCAGGTCAGATAAATCCTTTGGTTCGTCTGTAGTTATAGAATTTTCTGATTGGCTAGACAACTGCTGGTTATCTGGAGCGATAATTTCTTCTTCTTGCCAGGTTTGATCCAAATCAGGGGTCTGACCTTCAAAGATATCAGCTAAGCTATTGAGTTCTGCCATGCCAACTTTTGGTTCTGCAGCATCATCGGACTCGATTTGGAGGATATCAGTGGTTGGTTGTTCTACTTCCTCTATATCCGGTATATCCTCGAGGAAGTTATCTAGCTTGAATTCGTCTTTGATTACTGCTGGTGGCTGAGCATCTAGGTTGTTAGACATTCGGAAAGCTAAAATTCCACATTACGCGATCATTTTTCACCTTTTGCCTTGGCAAGTTCGCCGCTTCCCTCTATGATAGTTCTAAAATTTCATCTCACTGACTAGCGAAGAGGTAGCTTAACACTCCCAGATCTATACAGACGAGGTTTTATTGCCTCCCTAGCTAGATTTTTTATAACGTTTTTCTGATCTGAGTTCAAGTGTGAGTTCAACGACTCAGAGCATTTAAGAATTTCTGGATACCTGAGAATAACGACTGTTTTTTTTGGGCAGATGGTATATTTTGAGCATCTTCTGGGCTAGTTGTGTTAGCTAGACTTGCCTTAAGTATAATTTGCTCAATAGCCTCTGCTGTCGGTTTGCTGGCTTCTTCAGTCACTAACTGGTACTCATCATCAATTTCTAGCCATACTTGCCACACAGAAGGGTAACAACGCCATAGAGCCCCTCCTGGAAAGGGTCGCAGATAATAACAAGACTCCAGAGTTTTCAGGAAGCGATCGCGCAACTGACGTGCGGCATAGCCAATCCCTACAATTGAGACATCTTCCAGCTGAGGATTTAGGATTACACAGGGGCGATCCCCAGCCAAATTACAAATCTTTTCCACTTGACCTACTTCCACGGCAGAGGGGCCTACTAGCAAGAAAACTTGGTCATCCTCATCAATTCTAGTTTCTGCTGGGGAGCGACTAGTGCCAACATCAGTAATTTTAAACGGTACCTCTCCCCAGTCACGACTGGCAAGGGCTGAAGCACCGGTATCAGGAAAGAAGATTTTCAGTCCGGAGCCATACTGCTCAAATATCGGAATAAATGCTTGAGCGATTGACTGGGCTTGCAGGGCAATTTCTGGAAAGACCAACTCCACTTGTACCCTGCTTTGACCGTCATCTAGGGCGGCTTTGGTCGCTTCTTTAGCTTGAGCGATCGCATCTTCTAAGCTCAAAGGAAGTTCATTCATGAGTCTATCTATGTGTTAATCAAAAACTCTAATATTAATGGCTTAAAAGAAAAAGGAAAACTAATGTCTTGCCACATTAATCCCGCCCAATCAACCCTACCCATAGGAGCAATTGAGCCTTTTTTGAACACAGTTAGACCTTGGATAATGCTGGTTGTGGCATCAGTCGTTCCAAAATTTGCTTGAGTACCATCACCGTCCAATCTACATCAGCTTCTGTGGTATCTCGCCCCAGTGTTAACCGAATTCCAGCCAAAGCAGCTGGAGCATTGTAACCCATTGCTAACAATATCGGACTCGGACTCAGTTTACCACTGTGGCAAGCGGAACCTGCACTAATCCCAATACCAGCCTGATTCAACTGGCGCACTATAGTTTTGCCAGTCACCCCCTCAGTAGGGGAAGTCACACAGAAACTAACATGATGGGGTAAGCGATAGTCTCTAGAACCAGTGGGAATGAGATTGGGGGTATCAGCCAGTTGGTCAAACATGCGATCGCGTAATCGAATTAACCGAGGTATCTCTGTTAGCATGTGCGCTGCTGCTAGTTCTGCTGCCATGCCAAACCCAGCAATTACTGGCAACGCCTGGGTTCCAGACCGCAATCGCGATTCTTGTCCACCACCGGAGATCAGGGGCACTAACTCCACACCAGGGCGGATATACAGTGCCCCTGATCCCATTGGACCATAAATTTTGTGACTGGAAATCGACAGCAAATCCACCGGTAGTTGTTGAACATCCATCGATAGCCGTCCGGCTACTTGAACTGCATCGGTATGAAACAGGACACCCTGTTGACGAGCAATTTGTCCGAGTTCATCAATAGGTTGGAGCGTACCTACTTCACTTTGACCGTAGATGACGGAGACTAAAACTGTATTTGCCTGTAGGGCAGCTTTTAAATCACCAGGATTGACCATTCCCACAGAATCCACTGGTAACCTAGTCACTTGCCAACCCCACTGTTCCAACCAGGCTACTGGTTGAGCGATCGCAGAATGCTCTACACTAGAAATAATGATATGCTGGGGTTTTTTGTAGCCTTGGGCAACCCCCATCACTGCCAAATTATCCGCTTCAGTACCACCAGAGGTAAATGTAACCGATTCCGCTGGTGCATTGATTAACCTAGCTACCTGTATTCTAGCTCGTTCCAGTACAATGGCCGCTCGCTGACCCCACTGGTGTAAGCTAGAAGGATTACCCCACTGCTGGGCAAGGACATCTTGCATAGTTTTAATGACTTCTGGGCGTGGTGGTGTGTTGGCGCTATAGTCCAGATAAATTTGCATGGGTTTTCAGGCAACCAGCTATCTCTACCTTCAGCATATAACCTTTCCAGGTCTCTATCCAACTGATGACTAATAACTGATGACTAATAATTAGTGACTAATAACTGATGACTAATAACTAACCACCTGGTTTTCCAACATTATAGTCCTCGTGGGAAAGAACCGCGTGAGGAACCAATAAGCTACCCTGGTCGTGACAAATCATTCGGTAGTTGCGAGTTACAGGAATACTGATGATCCAGCGGTTGTGGCGCAGCCGCTTGCCACCAAATTGTCTGTAATCTTGGTGATTCTCCAAACCAGCAATTATCCCACGGGCTTTGACAACCACATGGGTAGGAAGGTTTTTTAAGTCAATGGGATCATCTTCAAAACTAGACTCCCACTGCTGTTTTTGCTGTTTTTTCTCTTCCCGTGCTCGGTTTTTTTGATCACATCGGTGGCATGTTTTACCATACCCCTTGTGGCCACACGGGAATGTTTTCTTTCGTCTTGGCATAAGACACTAGTTCGGGTTAAAGTCCCTAACCCGCTAATTAGGCTTCGGTGTAAGCCATTCCATAAAAAAAAGGCAATTAGGGGGGGTAGTTGACAAGATGGCAACTGATATCCCCTGGTATTTTATGTTAATTCAACAACTGCATCTATTTGAAGATTGTGCTGTTAGCATGGGGAAATCAGCTATCCAATCGGGTTTTTTGATGCCTTGAGTTCCCAACCAGCGTGCATTTACTGGAATTTGTATTATCTTTTGCTGATACTATTGATTTTGTGTGGCTGTCAACAAGCTCAGCCACAGATGTCTCTTGAACCCCCTCTGCCCCAAGACCCTTGGGTTCAGGCTTACTTTAATCATAGTAGGTCAGCCCAATACACCGATTCTTACCGGGGAGTAACTCGGAACGGAGATAACTTGGAGCAAGTGATTGTGGATGCGATCGCATCAGCAAAGTCAACAGTAGATGTGGCGGTTCAGGAGTTGCGTATGCCCAGAATTGCCCAAGCTTTAGTAGAACGTAAGCAAGCTGGTGTCAAGGTCAGAGTCATTTTAGACAATAACTACAGTCTTCCAGTCAGTAAACGAACCGCTGAGTCAGTAGCAAAACTGCGCCAAAGAGAACGCTCACGCTACAATGAGTCCCTAATATTGATCGACCGTGACGGAGATGGTCAGCTGAGTGCAACGGAAATTTCACAAGGAGACGCTTTAATCATCTTAGGAAATGGTGGTGTACCTATGATTGATGACACAGCGGATGGTTCTCGGGGCAGTGGCTTAATGCATCATAAGTTTATAGTTATTGATAACAAAGTTTCTATTATTACCTCAGCAAACTTCACTCTTAGTGATCTACATGGTGACTTTCAGTTTCGAGAAAGTCGTGGCAATCCCAACAATCTACTTAAGATTGACAGTGTAGAGTTAGCTAACCAATTCACCCAGGAATTTAACGTGATGTGGGGGGATGGTGCTGGCGGTAAACCAGATAGTAAGTTTGGTCTCAAGAAGCCATGGCGACCAGTAGAGCAAGTGACACTGGGAGATACAACTGGGGGGGATACAACTGTGGGGGATACAACTATCGCTATCAAATTTTCTCCAACCTCCACTACCAAACCTTGGCATCAGAGTAGCAATGGTGCCATCGCTCAAATCCTTCCTCAGGCTAGGGAAACCATTAACATCGCTTTATTTGTCTTTTCTGAGCAACGGCTAACCAATGTTTTAGAGGAATCCCATCAACAGGGTGTTAAGGTCAAAGCGCTAATTGAGCCAAGTTTTGCCTTTCGCTATTACAGTGAGGGTTTGGACATGATGGGAGTAGCTGTTGCTCACAAGTGTAAATATGAGACTGGTAACCGTCCTTGGCGTCAACCGATTGCTACTGTCGGTGTGCCTCAGTTGCCAGAAGGAGATGTCTTACATCACAAATTTGCCATTCTCGATGGAAAGATAGTGATTACAGGCTCTCACAACTGGTCAAAAGCAGCAAATACCAGGAACGATGAGACGGTGTTAGTTATTCATAGCCCGATCGTGGCTGCCCATTTTGAGAGGGAGTTTCAACGCCTCTATGGCAAAGCAGTGAAGGGAGTACCAGTTACAGTTCAGCAAAAGATTAAAGCACAACAACAAAAATGTGTGCCTGTTGATCCACATTCTTGAGTAGAGCATACAATTGAACAGTTGGCATGACGGGTTATACCCCTTAATTTAAATTGAAAATGGTCTGTTGGGTTTTGTCGTTAGTAATTAGTCATTGGTAAAACTTCCACCAATCTGTCATGACCTGTTCACAAATCCGTGTTGTCCGAACATTAAACCAGCTTTTTTCCTTAACACAGGTTTGCGCTGAGGTTATCTTAGGTGTTGGGGCTCAATAATACTAAGTAGGTAATACTGCTCGACCTGCTAACTTTAATCGATATCTAGGGTTTTCCTGGGTGTCAGAAATTCTCAAAGCTGTTAGGAGCAGCAAAGCTAAATTATTGAATTGCTTGACGACTTATATGGCAAATGCCACCTGGACTCGCCGCCATATTCTTGCCCTGGCTGATTTTACGCCAGATGAATACAATACAGTCTTACAAACTGCCGCTAGCTTTCGGGAGGTACTGTCCCGACGCACCAAAAAGGTACCTGCACTACAGGGTCATGTGGTTGCGAATTTGTTTTTTGAACCATCAACCCGTACTCGTAGCAGTTTTGAACTAGCAGCTAAACGTCTTTCTGCTGATATCCTAAACTTTGCACCAGGAACATCTTCCTTAAGCAAAGGCGAAACGATTCTTGATACAGCAAAGACTTACCTGGCAATGGGAACTAATATGATGGTGATTCGCCATCGGCAGGCGGGAGTTCCTCAAATTATTGCTACTGAGATGAATCGACTCGGTGTCCAGGTAAGTGTACTTAACGCTGGTGATGGTCAACATGAACATCCTTCTCAAGGATTGCTGGATTTGTTTACAATTTGTTCTTGCTTAGACTGGGACAATCCCCGCATAGAACTGCTTGCTGGAAAAAAAATTACCATTGTTGGAGATATTTTGCACTCACGAGTTGCCCGTTCCAATATCTGGAGTCTCCTGGCGACAGGAGCAGAGGTTCATCTCGCTGGACCACCTACTCTACTTCCGCAATTATTTGCTGAATACAGTAGTACTCGTCTCCAACAACCTAGGGAAAAACAACAGCAACAGTTATTGGCTAAGTCTAGCCTTGCTCACCAGAGGCAGTACACCGAAACCCCTCTGATTTTAAAAACAACGGTACCGATCACAAGTCAAGCTAGCCATTCCCTTACGTCTACGCAACAGTTACCAATTGCTGATCCTAAGCTATATGTTCACTGGGACATTGAACCAGCACTAAAAGATGCTGACTTTGTCATGACCTTACGGCTGCAAAAAGAACGTATGACAAGTCATTTGTTGCCTAGTTTGAGAGAATATCATCAGCGTTATGGAATTACCACGGAGCGCCTCCAACTTTGCCAACCCAATGTTCACATTCTCCATCCTGGCCCAGTTAACAGAGGCGTTGAAATTAGTTCTGAGCTGATGGATGATCCCGATATTAGCTTAATCCCTCAACAGGTGACTAGTGGAGTTGCGGTTAGGATGGCGTTGCTTTACTTAATCGGTAGTGGTAAGTTTTGACATTTCATACACTGAGTGCGTTAATTGCGCCAAGGTAAACTCTGACCATTACCCCATTTAACTGACGCCTGTACCAAACCCAAAATAAATTCTAGCAATCCTCTCCACTGCTGTTGACTAGCAGTGACTCCTTGCTTATGGATGTGTAGAATCAAATCTCGATCAGGATGGTTAACAATTTCCTGAGCATAGCGGTTGATCACATCACCATCTAGTTGAATCACAGTTTGGGCGCAAATTAAATCATTGATTGACTTGACATTTGCCGGTTGGTGTGAATTAGTTTTTAGCAATGCCTGATTTCGACTATCCAGTGCTGCTTTCAGTTCACTGAGCTTACGCACACAACGTAAGAAACGATGGTTCTTAAGAATCTGTTGCGCTTGAAGCATTTCCTCAGAACTGCTGGTTTGAGTGGGGTTTGGTAGTCGGGTGTTAATTTGGTGCAGTTCTACTGTGGGATCGGTGAGGATTTCTTGGCTTCCTCTAGCCTGGTCTACAACAGTGGGATCATACAAGGGTGAATTGGGATCACTCAGAAGCACGGTATACTCTAGTTCCAAGGTTTTACGTAACTCAAGGTAGCGATCGCGTAAAGACTGATGAATTCCCTGTTGCTCTAGATAGTCTGCTGAGATCGGGTAAATATCTCGGTAGGTTTCCCAGGGGATGAACTTATCTCCCTTAATTTCCTCCACTACCATGGTGTTAACTTCTAACGCTGTGATGTCAATCAAGACATCCCCCAAAGAGCTATAAAATTCATCTAGGGTTTGACCTAATCTAGAAGTAACATCAGGTGCGACCCGTGACGAATTTAATTCGCCACGGGTCGCACCTGGTTTTAAAGATGATATTGCATCAGTAGTTGCTGGTTGCTTACGGTTTCTGGTCTTGGTCACGGCCATGGTAATAATATATGAACTACCCTAATATAAGTGGATATAAGTGGAGGAATTATCGATTTCAACTAAACTAATCCTGTTGTTTACGTGGTTTCTTAATAAATAGTGACTCTTCCAGGCTAGACCAATTATCATCATCAAGTTTTATGGGCTCAGGTTCAGTCTGTTGTGCCACAGGAAAGTCAAACAAGTCTTCCATGAGGTCCTCAGATGCTTTCTCTGATTGATCGGTGATATCAGAGATTTCTAGAAACGGATCTAACTCTTGAGATTCATCCTGATTAAAGTTATGGTCATCAGTTAGGTCATTTGTCAGTTCTGAAGTATCTGGATCTTCCGAAGGTGCCGATAGATCCAAACTATTTCCTAGAGATGGATAAGATTCCAGTTCATCAGTTGCGAAATCATCCCAGTCTTCATCAAGTTCTAAATCTGTTGCTGATCCATTGAGATTGCTTGGTGCAGTGAACGGATTAGCGTTTTTCGTTAATTTCTCCCACTCATTATCCTCAGAGACATCCAATGAATCTATCTCAGGAGTTGTCAATTCTAGTGATGACTCCTCCGGTTGTTCCAACATCCAATCATCCCAATCCTCATTTTCTTCTAGCTCCAATGATTCTAGGCTGAGCAGGTTAGGGTTTTCATCAATCTGTTGTGTATCTTCTTTAAACAAATCACCCCATTCATCTTCTAATTCTTGGTTTGAAGCTTCAGTTGTGGGTTCTGGTGATGGGGGCGTTGACTCCAAATCTTCTAATGTCAGGAGTTCCCAATTTTGATTATCCACTGCATCGGATGACTTTAAATCAGGTTCCGATTGTTCTTCAACGAATTCCTGCCATTGTTGATCAATTTCTGCCTCTGAAACGTCTTGGTCAGTTAGTTGCTCATCAGGCACAGACTCCAGTAATTCCCACATCGAGTCATCCCAATCGTCCTGTTCAGTTTCCGGTTCTAATGCCTGGGTGCTATCTGTCGATGGCATCAGTGAGGATTCCAGTTCTGCAGAGGGGACTTCTAGCACTTCAGGCTCAGTTTGTAGGAAAGTGTCGGGACTAGCCTGGGTTTCTTCTGGAACTGGGGGTGGAGGTACCAAGATTGACTCCAGTTCTGGTGCCGTATCCGGTAGAAAGTCAGAACTAATCTCTGTTTCTTCGTCAATGGGGGGTGGAGGTACCAAGACTGACTCCAGTTCTGGTGCCGTATCTGGTAGAAAGTCAGAAATAATCTCTGTTTCCTCTTCAATGGGGGGTGGAGGTACCAAGACTGACTCAGTTTCTGACCACCTATCCTCTAGGAAGTTTGCTATTGCTTCTTCCTCCTCCAATTCACTAATCTCTGGCAATTCAGTAGTCTCTGGAAACAAACCAGCATCAGAAACGACTTCATCGACTACTTCATCGACCAATCCAGGTTTTATGATTGGCTCAGTTACGGTGTAGGGATTAATCAATGAATCATCAAGGTTCCCTGGGGTAGGAGCTGTTACTGACTCAAGGTCAGCAGAGATGGTTGGGGGTATCTCTGGTGCTGCCTCAGTCGGTTCTACTTCCGCTGGGGGAGGTTCTGCTACTAATTCCGAGGCAGAGGCAACTGCTGCTGCTGCCAATCCAGTCCCCAAAACGGCTTTAGTAACTGTATCGACAGGATGCTGTGTTTGTGACTCGACTGACTCGACTGACTCGACTGACTCTATGGCTACTCTAGTTTCAGTTACCGGTTCTATGCTTGGTAATAAATGGGTTTCACCCCTAGGGGATTCAGGCTCTATAACCCCAGTAGTGCTAGTTGGGTAACCTAGAGTGAGTAGAACCTCAAAGAGCTTATGCAGACTCTTAAGGTTGCTCTGAATAATTTGATTGCCTTGAGCCACTTGATCATTGTGAAATTGCCGCAGTTCCCTATAGCGACCATTGCCGATAAACTGGTCTCCCACTTCATTGTCGATGGCACCGTTAATGGTATCAATGCGGGTACACATACGATGACCAGGTTTTGCTTGGGCTGCATCTAAATCAGCATTGGTGTCGGCTACCCAGGTGGTAATTTTCAAATCAACTGCTTCGCTCAGGGCTAGGACAAGAGCCTCTTTAATATTCCCTGTCTTAAGGTATTGTCTGAAGTCATCGCTAGGAGCCATAATACTATACTCGCGCTTATTAGGGTAGTTTTGTAATTTAGTTTAGATTGACTAATTATGAATAATTTTTAATATTCCCACAGCCACCCTTGGGTTGTAATCATGGGATTATTTAAAAGATATAGCTGTTGTTGAGAGTTTCTTGCTGACTGTGAACACCCAACCGTCAACCGTCAACAAACACTCGGTTACTTACAATTATTTAGGTTAAATATATATCAGATGACAACGAATTGAGCAACCTAGCAGCGCCCATTACTGCTGAACACTTTGTCTGTCGCCGAAGTAGCAGATCACCCCAATACATGGATTCAATGTTAGGCTTAGTGGGTTAGCATTCAGCCAGCAGTTGCCTCACGTCATACCCGATAGGGGAGCGGTTGTTGAATGGGAACCAGGAATTAATTTTAATTTTTACCGAACATATAAGAAGTTACTGGATTACATAGCAGAAAAATCTGGGGCAGTAACAACGATCAATTTTATTACAAGTCAGGCCGAACGTGTTCCTCACTATAAAACGTGCCCTGAGGAAATCCAGTTATTGATAGTCCTGTAACCAATAGTACCTCCTTCGCCCAGGGTCTCCAAAGGAGAAAGAAGTTTTAGTAGCCTGCTGGGGTGCTAGAAGCCTACCCTTACAAGGGTAGAGAAGTGTAGGAGCGTCAATCGGTCATCAACTTTTAGAACGGGGTTATGCACTGGCAGTAAAAATTGATTCAAAACCCGATGAGTACATGGAAGACGGGCTATTGGTATACCCATCAATCCAGCAGGTTTATAGCGCTACGCGCCAGGCATGCTAGCAATAGGCATGAAGCGCAATAGTGAAGAAAAAAGCTTACTAATCAAGGGATTGAGCTATTTTATTTTTCATTCATTTGTCTTAACCATAGTGCGTAGTGCTATATCAGTACACCGTCTTTTGATGGATCAACAAACTATAAGCTGTTAGGGATTAAAATCCCTAACAGCTTAGTACAAAAAAGCTGAAAACCCACACCGGTGAGTTGGTGTTAGTTATCAACTAGTTTATCTAACTTTTTAAAGTTATCTAGCTTTTTAAATTTGTTTAATGGTTATCTATGGGTAAAGGGTAAAGGTTAAATAAAAACTAATAACACCTTTAACCTTTCTCACCTTAAGGTAAAACTAGTGAACCCTATGTATCTATCAGTTGCAGTTGAACATTGCGCTTTCCACTACACCTACACTGGGTCGCATCGTACCGAAGTTTCCGTCTACTGGTCTAAAAGCTAGTCCAGCTACCTCTGGGGGTGCACTTGACAAATCAACGGTTAAGTCATAACTAAAGGTTCCACCAACAGCTACAGTGCCTGATGGTGCGGAATTGAAAATATACTCCAGTTCGTATGGGACATAATCACCGGTTGCGTTTGTTGACCATAGTTGCAAGGTATCTTCAGGATAGTTACTGAAATTCATTTCTCGGTCACCGTTGTTGCGTACAACAACCTGCATTGAGATGCCTTTAATACCTGAAAAACTAGGTTCGCTTTCGTACCAATAGGATTGGGCTGCAAGATTTTGAGGACAGGTTTTGTCTTGACAGCAATCGCAATCTCCATCTGCTAATTGTAAACTGCCTGAAGAAAAGGCATCAAAGGCAAAACCAACTACGTTACTTCTGGGTCTTTCACTGTGAAGTTTGATAGACTTAATCACTGGTTTGAGAAAACTGAAATACCATTCAGTGGCACGCCCATCACCTGATTCGTAATCTGCACCTGTAGGTGCTGGATCAGTGTATTCTTTAGTTCCGCCATTGGGAAGTGGGTTCCCATCTTCACCCCGAGCTGTTATGGTGAAGCTCTCCTGGTAGGTTCCTTCAAGATCAAGAATCAAGCCACTAGCTGTTTGCACAGGAGTTGTGTAGGTGATAATTAAATCAACTGGTTCTCCAACAGCTTGGTCAGTTACGATAAAATACTGACCTACCATTTCATTGTCCTCGGCAGAGACAGCATTAGCTCCGTTAGAAGAATAGAAAGCTACTAACTCTGAATCACCTACTTTGGCAAGTACAGGAAATTCCGTACCCTCTTCGTTAGTGGAAAATGTAACACCATACTCTGCTTCAAACTGTGTACTGATTTCCACTCCTGGTGCAAGTGTATCTACTCCAGGAACAGATTCAAAATCAATTATGGAAGTAGCCCAGGCATTAGGGCTAATCAAAAGCGCGGCACAAAACAATAGTGCTGCTAACAAAAGAATCTTTTTCATTGTGATCCTTGACAGGCTTAATTTGACTACACTTTTAGCTTGCAGTCATAAAAAATCATTAACCAGTGGCAATCCTATCAAATTTACTTTGATTCAACAAGAAAAAAACATTAACAGGATTTGGGCAATTATCCAATTATCATAAAAACTGTGACAATGAAAGATTTATTATAAAACTTTACATCGTGTTCGATTTGCAAAATATATCCTCTAGATCCTCGAATTGTGCTAAAATAACCTTAAATCTTGGCTCAGGGGGTGACAAGCGCTCTTTAAAATCTTACAGGGGTTAGGTTAATGGGGTTAGGTTTTAGGTAAGATTGCCCTTGCGGGATGAATTGATTAAAACTATCTATGCAGTTGGATTGGTGAAAATTGCTTCAACTGCTGGAAAATACAACAACACGAGTTGCGCTCATTAAACCCAAAACCTAAAACCTAAAACCTAAAACCTGCCTAGGTTTGAGCTTTGTTGTCACCCTTTGAGAAATCTTGGACTCTGTTACTTCTGCGATGGAGATAAAAGTCTCAGGTTTAGTTTTGACAAGGAGTCGGATGGGCCACTGTCAGACTTGGCATTCAACTAGCATCTGATTTCCCATCTCCCCATCTCCCCATCTCCCCATCTCCCCACAACTCCCACACTTCCCACACTTCCTTCTGTTTCCTTATTCCCTATTCCCTTTTTTAGTAGATAGCCTAGAGCTACTATCAGTAGCTAGATCAGAGCCTTGAGGTAGCCGACCCATGGTAGTACTCAGAACAGTAAACAGTTGTTGCAAATTTTCCAAATTTTGCTGAATAGTCTGGCGTCCTTGTTGTACCTGCTGTAGGTGAAATTGCTTCAGTTCAGTGTAAGGCCCATTGCCCATAAACTGTGAACCAACTTCGTTGTTGATTTCACCATCAATAATATTCATGCGAGTACGCATTTGGCAATCAGAGGTTGGCTGGTCTAGCTCGGCTGAGGAATGAGGAGCTGGGCTAGATGAGGATACCCAAGTGGTAATTTCTAACTCCACGGCTTCACCTAGGGATAGGGTCAGGGCATCCCTAATGTTACCTGCCTTGATTTGTTGTTTAAAGTCGTCTTTAGTGGTCATAGATTTTTTTGTTGCCCTAATCCTTAGTTCTTAGTTTTTAGTAGTCAGCTAACAGTCTACTGGTAATTACAACAAATGACTAATCACCAATTACTATGCCTATTTCCAAAAATCAGTAACTTCATATCCTAGTTCCTTTAACATTTGATGGAGTAGGGGTAAGCTAAGACCAATAACATTACTATGACAGCCTTCGATTTTGTCAACAAAGAGTCCCCCTCTACCTTCCAAAGCAAAGGCACCAGCACATTTAAGGGGTTCACCAGTAGCAACATAGGCTTCTATAGCGCGATCGCTTACATTGGCAAAATAAACTCGAGTTACACCACAGCGCACTATGGTTTTGTTCCGAGATAAGTCAATTAAAGCATGACCTGTATAGAGTTCTCCAGTAGTCCCTCGCATCTGTTGCCAACGAGCGATTGCTTCAGAGGGGTTAGGGGGTTTGCCATAAATCCTACCCTCCATACTCAATACAGAATCACAGCCTAATACCAGAGCGTCACTAAATTGATCAGCAACAGTTTTTGCTTTTTGTTCAGCTAGAATCTGCACTAAGGTTGCTGGCTCTGGATGCTGCACTTGAGATTCGTCAAAATTGCTTTGGCAGACCACCGGTTCAATACCAGCAGTTTGCAATAATCGTTTGCGAGCTTTAGAAGCTGAAGCTAATACAAAAGTTGGCACATCCATATAGCAATTTTCAGAAACGTTTGAGCGACATTGCTTATTTTTTTAAGGCAAGAGGCAATGGGCAATGGGCAATAGGCAAGAGGCAATGGGCAAGAGGCAATAGGCAATGGGCAATAGGCAATAGGGTTTTAATGCAATCAGCGTCAAAGAAGACTGTACCTGATCAGCACGCCTTTGGCGAACAACTAAACAACCTGTAACCTTGGCCAAAAGGCCACGGGTGCGCGTTCAACCAAACAACCTGTAACCAACCACCAAACAACCTGTAACCAACAACTAAACAACCTGTAACCAACAACCAAACAACCTGTAACCAACCACCAAACAACCTGTAACCAACAACCAAACAACCTGTAACCAACAACCAAACAACCTGTAACCAACAACCAAACAACC
>NZ_CEYLVT010000012.1:0-20592 GCF_982860115.1 Moorena sp. | reverse complement strand
TGTAACCTTGGCCAAAAGGCCACGGGTGCGCGTTCAACTGTTTAGTAGTTAACAGAAAAGGACTTAACCACTGCCTCCAACAAATTTTTCATCTTACCCCAGCGTCGTTCGGTGGTGGAAGCATTGAAGGTGTAGAGCTTGCCACGGTTAACCACCACACTGGCGAGATTGTGCCGTTCTTGGTTGGGCAGTTGGACGTTGTATTCTAAAAGATAATAAGTCTTGTCTGCTACCTCACGAGCTTCAGCATTAACCAACTCGGCTGTGCGACCAGAATCGGGAGGAGCAATGGCATTTTTTTGCAGCTGATACCCCACTTCTGAGGGTGTGCCTAAATCAGCAAGGGTCTTGCCTTCTGGCACTGGGCTAATCACCACACTAACATTTTCGGTGCTTTCAATAATATCGTGGAACACTACATCGGGTCCATCAGTCACTTGGATAGGCACCCAACCGTTGGGATACAAAAACTGATAACCGTTAAGGCTGTCTACATAGCTTTGTAGACCACTGACACCAGTTGTGCAGCCATTTATAGCCAGACTCAACAGTAGCAGCAGTAGTGGTGCAATTTTCTTGAGCATCTCTTTGAGCATCTCTATTCAACGTCAACTCAGCTGCTTAATTGTCTCATCTTTAACTCATCGTACCTGCCCCTATGTATTTTCTGTTACCGGTTGGACACTCACTAGATGTGTGATAGATAGTGAAGTCAAGCTAATAGAGCGATTTTAGACAACTGCCCACGGTAACAATTCTGGAAATCATCAGGCTTTGTAAGGAAAACCATGAAACCAACTTATCTAACTATCTCTAGTCTAGGAATTGCGGCAATACTGACTGGCTTTACAGCAGCTGTCTATGCTCAGCAGGAGCCACTTCCAGTGCCAGTGATTATCCGATCTGAGCCAGATAATCAAGAGCCGACGTCTAAGGATAAACCGGCTAATACTCAAGCCCAACCTAGCGAAGAGCCACCGGCTAATACTCAAGCCCAACCTACCGAGGATAAACCGGCTAATACTCAAGCCCAACCTACCGAGGATAAACCGGCTAATGATGAAAAACCCACTGTTGAGAAAGACCCTTTTAAAAGGGAATTGCCAGTGAGGACTATACCCCGGATGAGTGCTGTGGAATTCTACAACCGGGGCGTGGATGAATTAGATAATGGTAATTATCCAGAGGCGATGGAAAATTTCAAACAGGCTTTGCAGCTGGAGCCCTATGACCCTGATGTAAACTACAATCTTGGCTATGTCCACCACATTCAGGGGAATTATCAAGAAGCGATTGATAACTACACTGCTGCTATTCAGATTAAAACCGACTATGGTGAAGCCTATAGCAACCGTGGCTATGCCTATTTTGTGCAAAAGAAGTTCATCGAAGCGATCGCTGATTTTTCCAAAGCTATTGCTCTGACACCGGATAATGATACGGTTTATCTCAGTCGAGGTAATGCCTACTCTGAAGTAGAGAACTATTTCCAAGCAATTGCGGATTACGATCGAGCTCTCTCGATTAACCCTAAAAATGCCATGGCTTACTACCAGCGCGGTTTAACTCGCAGTAAGCTCAAACAGTATCAAGCTGCTGTAGCTGATTACACAGAAACTCTAAAAATTCAACCCACTTTTGCCGATGCGTTTTATAAACGGGGTCTAGCCAGCCTTGACCTCAATCAGGTTGAGCAAGCGATTCAGGATTTCAAAAAAGCGGCTGATTTATTCCAAAAAGAAGGTAGAACTGAAAATTATCAAGAAGCGATGGAAGCCATCAAAAAGCTTTAATGGCAACCAGATTCTTGAACTCAAGTGGCTTTTCAACAGCTTTCTTCTGTGCAGTACCTAGCTCACACCAGAGGCTGAGAAAGCCACAAAGATCAAGCCACTTACTAAAACCAGAGCTGTTAAACCCAAGATCAGGTAGTTGCGCTTTTCTGCTGCAGTGGGTGGCTCTGCCTGGTAAACTTTTGGCTCTTTAGCAAAATTGTTTAAACGCCCGCCGTCTTCTACTGTATATGGCATGGATTACAACCTTTTTTTACTTTATTTATATAAATGTAACAAATAATGTAACAAAAATTGGCATAACTACTCTTCAGTTTTCCTGATTAGCTTGATTGGTTACGTTAAAGTATTAATCCAGTCCTAGACCTTGACAAGTTCTTTGATATATGCATTGCTAAGCTAGCTAATGGTACCAGTCAAGGGTGAGCTAGCGCTAGCATAGTTTTTAATTGGAATACGACCAGCTAGGTAAGCCAGACGACCAGCTTCGGTGGCCATTCCCATCGCTTTTGCCATCATGATAGGATTACCTGCTAATGCGATCGCACTATTAATCAATAACGCATCTGCCCCTAACTCCATCCCATAGGTGGCTTCACTAGGGCTACCTATACCAGCATCTATCACCACCGGCACTCCAGCTTCCTCAATGATGATTTCAATATTGGCAGCATTCTTGATGCCCTGTCCCGAACCAATCGGTGAACCCAAAGGCATCACCGTAGCACATCCTACCTCTTCTAGGCGTTTGGCTAATAACGGATCCGCATTAATATAGGGCAAAACCGCAAACCCTTCTTTTACCAGTTGCTCTGCTGCCTCTAGAGTACCAATGGGGTCAGGGAGTAAATACTTAGGATCTGGAATCACTTCCAGTTTCACAAAATTATTGTCTTCTTGACCCAATAGCTTCGCCATTTCCCGACCAAGCCGTGCCACTCGCACCGCTTCTTCCGCCGTTTTACAGCCTGCGGTATTGGGTAACATCCAGAGTTTCGTCCAATCCAGGGATTCCGCTAGCCCTTCGTGTCCTGGTGCTTTAGTTTGTACCCGACGCACGGCCACCGTTACAATTTCACTGCCACTAGCACCAATACTTTCAGCCATTATCTCTTGAGAGTCATACTTACCTGTGCCAGTCATCAGACGAGACCGAAAGGTTTTTCCCGCAATGGTCAGTAAATCAGCTGGGGATGGTTCCGTCCCATTGTTAGAGTGAGAGTCCCGGACCGTAGCAGAATTATAGTGCAGCACTGGTGTTGAGGAGGAGTTACTAGATACACTCAGATGATTACTGAGATTAGCACTAAGATTAGCACTGCCTTGACTTGAGGCTGGTTGATGGTAAGGTCGGTCGTATCTAAATTGATCTAACAATGGGTCAGACTTTTGCTTCTCAATCAGGTCAGCCAGCAACAAAGCGGTTACAGGAGCCAGCAAAATACCGTTGCGGTAGTGACCCGTAGCCAGGCTCAGGTTTTGGCACGGACCAGTGCCAAGAATTGGGAATTGGTCAGGTGTTGCTGGTCGAAATCCCCACCAACACTCATGAATCGACCAGTGTTGGATTTCTGGATATAGCCGGATAGCTGATCTTAATAAACGGTGAATTCCAGCAGTAGTGTTGTCAGGCTGCCAACCCACATCCTCTACTGTTGCACCAATCACAATTCGTCCATCTCGACGGGGGACTAGATAAACCTCAGAGCCATGTAACACTCGCTGTAGTGCCAAGGGGTTTTGAGAATTTTGAGTGGCTTTTACTGACAGCATCTGACCTTTTTTTGGAGCCACTGGCAAGGGCAACAGTTGATTAGACCAGGCTCCAGTTGCTAGAACATAATGGTCTGCATGGAGTTCCCCTGCAGAGGTTCTAATCCCAGAGACTAAGCGATTGTGCTGCTGAATTGCCTCCACAGTTATCCCTTCACGGAGCTCTACTCCCCATTCTTGGGCAGCCACTCGCAGGGCTTTACTGAGTGCTTGGGGAACCACTTGAGCATCTTCTGGGTACCACCAACCACCAACCACTTCTGAGCTTAAACCTGATTGATAGCAATGAATCCTATCTTTGTCTAACCAGTCAGCAACTCCGGTTTGGTGGCTGAGCTGCTGTTGGTGATTTCCTGCTGCCCCTTCATAGACTGGTACTAAAAAGCCACAGGGCCAATAGCCCGTTGCCACACCAGTCATCTGTTCCAGTTTGGTACACCATTGAGGATACAGTGAATGGGACCACAGGCCTAAATCTAGCATGGGTCCGATGGGGAGCGCTTCTGATAGCGGTGCCAACATTCCTGCTGCAGCTAGGGTGGCACCTTCTTGGAAATTGCGGGTGACAACAGTTACTGTCGCCCCACGCCGCTTCAGTTCTACAGCGATCGCTAAACCGATAATGCCACCGCCAATAATCAGAATGTCACTTGCTGCTTTCATAGGTTAAGAAGAGTGGAGACTAGGGATTGGGGAAAGTATCAAGGATGAAGTATCTAGGATGAACTATTAAGTATGAAGTATCAAGGATGAAGTATCTAGGATGACGTGGGAAGTGGTAAGTGTAACTCGTAGGTTGTGGTAATTGGTTTTAGTCAACCTTAAGTCAGCCACCGATAAACCCATTTCCTGCTTCAACCTTTATTTTTCAACCTTTTTACTTCAACCTTTATTTTTCAACCTTTATTTTTCAACCTTTCTCCTTTTGATCCATCCCCTAATGCCCAATCTTTAATCTCTTCCCAAACCTTTTAAACAACTACAGGCAGTGCATAACTTACCACTCTACCATAGCGCTGGTATGGGGTCATTATCTTCGTATACTACTGTACCAGAACTTCCTGTAGTTGCTGAGCTTCCTGTAGCCCCTTGAGCAGTAGACTCACTGAACCCAGTAGTTCCTTGAGCAAGAGTATCGTCCTCTGACACTCCAAAGGGATCAGGTGTATTCGGCTCTGCTTGTGCGATCGGTTGCTCTGATTGAGTACCCGGTGTTTCTGCTTGTATAATTGATGGGTTTTCTTCCGCTACTGGATCAGTTGGTGTTGCGTCATCCTGGTTCCTACCCAGATTAAAGAAGGGAATGTTAAACCGAGAACCCTGTTCTTCCTGAGCTTCAGGAAGTGGTTCTACTTGATTTGCACTCGGGGAAGGCTCCTCGATTTGGCGAGACCGACAAGCACTAACTGCTCCTAGGAGAGCAACCAGCACTAATAATTTGGTAGTTAACCTCATATATTTGTTCATACTTTGATTTGATATCAAGAATTTTGCTTGCATAACTTAATACCTGTGTGTCGAAGTAGGGAATTTACAGATGTGCCCTTTTCGGTGAACACACCCGCCCATAATATACCAGTTGAGTTCTCCGGAGGTCACTAGAAAAGAAAATTGTTCATTGTCTTGATGCAAAGGGCGAGTAGGGGTTTCCCCCTTTGGCCTACTGCATCACTTTGACCCTATTCCCTGCACCCATCTAGCTCCCTTACCTTTGGCGGACCGGTATGGTTTTTACCCAATATAGGAAATCCTCCTGGGAATTACCAGACCCCAAGCTTAGGCTAAGGCAGCGATACATCGCCGATCATCTGCGGGGGGTTTACCCACTCGCCCTTGGCCTCAAGACACTGGCTTGTCAGTCCACTAAAAGATTGCCTAAGTTGAGCTTTGGGAGTAAGCTTAGGTCTTACCTAAAAATTCAGTTAAGTTTGAACCCTCCCCTACGTTAGTCGTAGGATGAAAAACGTTACTGGATTTTAGGTAAATTTATTGTTGAATCATGATTCAAAAGCGAACTGTGTCAGTGCGATCGCTAACTGCTTATGCTGATACATAATTAACTGTGTTAGCCAACTAGTTTAGCCAACTATTTTAGTCAACTGTTATAGTTAACTGTTTTAGTTAACTTATCTACTTTTCTAGGGTTGCTTAGTGACGGGGAACAGTCAACAGTCAACAGTCAACAAACCATAAATTCTAAATTTAACTATACCTTAACTTACGCCTTAATTTATGCTTTAAGCTAGGCTAGTTAAGTCGGTCATTCACTCATTATCCCGATTCTGACTAAACTACAGGTTAGCACTACTATGCTTTGGTTTCTATTCGCTAGTCTAACAGCTCTTTTTGCCTCTGGCAAGGATTTGACGAGTAAGCGAGGGCTAAAAAATGTTGACTCTTACATTATCTCTTGGGCAGTATTATTTTTTTCTTTACCGGTTTTACTTCCCCTCCTTTTTGTGATTGAAATTCCGGAATTAGGCCAAAATTTTGGCTTAGCCTTAATGATAACAGGGTCTCTCAATGTGGTGGCCATGAGCTTGTATATCCAAGCCCTGAGTCGGTCTGACTTATCCATTACCGTTCCATTTATGACCTTTACCCCGTTATTTTTATTAGTGACATCCCCAATCATTGTTGGAGAATATCCCACTCCCTTAGATGTCTTAGGGATTATCATGATTGTGGTTGGGTCTTATAGCTTGAACTTGAAAGAAAAAAGAAACGGTTACCTCGCCCCTTTCAAAGGACTACTGAAGCAACAAGGTCCTAAGTTAATGTTAACCACCGCTATAATTTTTAGTATTAGCTCAAACGTTGACAAGGTAGGTATCCAAAATTCTTCACCAATATTTTGGGCAATTGCGATGCATAGCTTTGTTGCCACAGGGATGGGAGTGATTATGCTGTATAAATCAAGAGATAAATTAAACCAAATCCCAAAAAACTTACTGTCTATAGTTCCTATTGGTTTCTTTCAGGCCGGAGTCATTTTGTGCCAAATGACAGCTCTCGAAATGACTTTTGTTAGCCATGTTATCGCCGTTAAACGCATGAGTGCTTTAATTAGTGTCATCTTAGGATGTCTAATTTTTAAAGAACCCGGAATTCAGGAAAGAGCAACTGGAGCAGCAATTATGGTATTGGGAGTTTTACTGATTAGTCTATCGGGACATTAGGATTGGGTTTTGGATAGGGAGCAGGGAGCAGGGAGCAGGGAACAGGGAACAGCAATAGATGTAGGGTGGGCAGTGTATATTAAGGCAATAGGCAATAGGCATGCTAGCAATAGATGTAGGGTGGGCAGTGCTTACCAAAACCATTGTGAGCCTTTAAATTGGTATGATGCACTGCCCACCCTAGGATTAATATTATTATTTCCCAAAGTTTCATCTAAAATGCAATGTTCCGTTAGCGCAGCGTCGGGCTTTGCCCGAATCTGAAAACATAAAGAATCAGGGATCAGCTGATCCCTGATTCCTTACCAAAACTAGAGGGTTTAAAGGTTAAATCTTTGGTTTAGACTCGTCTAAATTGTAACCGGCTGTTTTGACTGGGTTGTCACTCCGTTAGAGTCTTTTGGATCTGCTTCTTTATTTTTGTCATTTTGGTTAGTTGGAGGATGAGTGTTAATAAATTTTTCAATTGCCTTCCGGACTAAAATATTTTGATCTTCCTCGACGTCAAAAACTTGTCCGCTGTTGAGATACTTTTGAGCCGCTTTTATGAGTTGTTCGCAAGCGTCGGGATTGTCAATATCTTCGCATACTTTTTCCTCTATTGGATTATTATGTAAACTATATTTATTAATTTTTTTATTGAGATCACTAAATAGTTGATTTAATTTATTTGGCGGTTTTTCTTGTAGCTGCTTCTGCTTCTTGTTCAGCTCGAAATTCAAACGCAAATAGTTTTGAGAACCTATGTCTTTAAATATGCGATAAGCAGTATGCTCTGAATTTTCCGCATCAGGGTCTAAAAACATATCCGGTAGATGGCTTACCCAACCCAATTGTCCCCATTTTTTTACCTCATCATATGTATAAGCACGAGTTGTTATACCAGTGCCAATGGAGAGAACAGCAATGTCGTATATTTTCGTTTTAGTTTGTTTTCCCTCATCATCTTCCATCGATATAGCATGGGCGATTGCAGCTAACACTGGGTTATTAGCTGATACCCCACCATCGATATGGGGGAGACATCCCTTTTCAGGGTGTTCGAGTTGGTAAGGTGGAAAAAACGTTGGTGCTGAAGCTGAAGCGGTACAGATTTTCCAAAGTGGAATATTATTCTTAATGTACCATGCACGTGAATCGTTATTCGTAAACCACGTTGTGTTTCGGTAGAAAACGTCATAACTGAGGATTAAGAGTTGTATGTCCTTGATCTCAGACAACGAGGGACATTTATGCAAGTCCTTATGAATCAATTTTCTTTTCAAAACATTAGCCAATCCTTCCTCTCCAGAGTTGTCGGGAAACTCGTGGGGATATAATACACCACGCCCAAAAAGTTTACTTAACTCCCGCCATTTTCGCTGATCACGTATACTCTTGATAAAGATATTTTTCCCCTCTTTTTCATAGAAATTAATCAATTCCTCCGCAGTTATCTTACAGGCAATTCCCGCTGCCAAAATTGAGCCAGTGGATGTTCCGGCAACCAAATCGAAATATTCATGTAACTTCTGACCATATTTATTGCTTATTGTTTCTTCTATATCTTTGAGTATTCTTGCGGATATAACTCCACGCATTCCGCCTCCATCTAAGCTAAGAATTTTGAATGTTTTCTTTTCTTTTTTTGAGTCTTCCATGGTTTTTACTCAGAAGTCAGTTTTAAATTTGATTTAACCCAGTAACTAAAAAAACTAGAAATCAAACGTTAATCCCATTATTTACAGACTTTCTTTACAAAACCTCGGTAGAATTAACGAATTGATCAGACTATTTTAAAAACAATAGTTAAACTACATTAGTAGTATTACGCAATTCATATTGGTTAACCACAGAGCTAGTAAATCCCAATACCCATTGTTTTTTTTAGCAAAACAACTATAGCGTTTCTAGGATTTATGAGGTACATTTATCAACCTCAAAGTCCCCCGAGCGAGGGATTGCTCGCTCCAGGGATTTAGGGGGATACCTTTGTACCTAATGGCATAGAGAATTGCTATAACTACGATTAATATTGTTGGTGGGCAGTGCGATAAAACCGATTATAAGTTGATAGTATCCGTCTACTTTACTGCCCACTCTACGATTAATATTATTGGTGGGCAGTGCCGATAAAATCTCTTATAACCTGATAGTATCCGTCTGCAACCCTGCTCACCCTACGATTAATATTGTTGGTGGGCAGTGCCAATAAAAATGATTATAAGTTGATAGTATCCGTCTTATCCACTATTTTAGCAATTTTAGCCAATAAGCCCCTTTTTGATATCATTTTTATTGAAAAAAATCAAATAAATTACACATTAATGAGTAAATAAATTGCTAATTATAGCAACTGTAAATAAATGTAAAAAGTTTTAATTACCCCTTGCATTTTTTCCAGGATTTATATATACTATATAAAGTTACGACCGATACTAATAGCCGCGCTGGTCCAAACCGTTAACTTTCACCAGCGCGGCTTTCCTCCCAACCAAGTAGGAGTTATTTTCATAATGGCAGAAAAGCGATGCTAATAATGCTGGTTTGGTTAAGAGTTGGAATTTTTTACTCTTTTCCCCTTGCTGCGTTACCCTGATGCACTGGCAAGGATGGAAGCTGATCGCCAGCTTTATTTGGCTGTGCGAGAGCCAATTTATGAGAGTTTTTTCCAGCGACGCTTCATCATGGCAGCAGTTGATCGTTATCAGATTAGATTACTAATTTATGATGTGAAACAGGAGGTAATTGTTCAATGGCTGTAGAGCAATATCGCCAGTATATTCGACATCTTCTTTCGGAACGTGCTCAACGGGCTTCACGGCAAACAATTGCACCAGAGTACGAGGTTCAGACTGTCTTTGATACAGAGCAGGATCACTACCAACTGCTCTATGTTGGTTGGCGTGGCAATAAACGTGATTTTGGCTGTATTTTACATATTGATATCAAGGGTGGAAAAATTTGGATTCAGCATGACGGCACCGAAGAAGGACTTGCCAACCGATTAGTGGAAATGGGAGTTCCTAAACAAGATATTGTTTTAGCTTTTCATGAACCTGAAGTACGCCAGTATACTGGTTTTGGTATAGGTGAAGGGATTGTTAATTAATTTAATCCTAAGCATATGCGCTACGCCCTTGACCGATTTTTTTTAGGGAGTCGGGAATCGGGAATCGGGAATCGGGAATCGGGAATCGGGAGTCGGGAGTCGGGAGTCGGTAGCCCAACAGTCACTTACTCCTTAAAGGGTTACATTCAAGCATAAGATTGACGGATTACTTGTATCTTCCCACTAGATACAGTTTCGGGTTTTGGACTGACGCTAATTTCAATAGTTTGACCTAATGCTACCAAAAAAAATAATAGCTTGTCCAAGGAAAACCCTTGCAAGCGACCATTTTTTAAATCCATGAATTGAGGAGGCTCAATTTTTAAAATCATAGCCACATCTGAATCAGTCAGTTGTCTTTCATCAATCAGATCATAAATGAGTGAAGCTAGTTTAACCTTAGCCAACTTTTCTTCAGCATTAATAAATCCTAAATCTGCAAAAATGTTACCTGAGCTTACAGTATAATCTGGCATTATTTTATCCTTGGTGCTATTAATCTTGTTGTTTAGCAATATCTTGTGCTTGTTTTAGGCGTTCTTTAATTAAATTCATAGTCTGCTTTGGGGTTTTAATACCTGTTTTTGACTTTTTTTTAAAGGCGTGGAGAACATATATAGTATTCCCAAGTTTGACAGCATATACTGTTCTGTAAGTATCTGTTTTATAATCGCTGACAATTTCTAACACTCCATTTAATCCTTTCAAAGGTTTAATATGAGGATGATTTTTGTTTTTTTGAACCCGATAGAGAATGTAACCAACTTCATCGATGACATCTTCAGGAAACCCTAACAGTTCCTTTTTTGAAGGTCCCACCCAAATAAGATTTTTCAGTAATCCATCTCCCATGTTGACATTTGGCATCTAGATCGTAAAGTTGCTCTTGTTGACTTTTTTGTGGGTAAACCCTATTGGCAGAGACGATTCTGGCATTAGCTTTATCTCCCTTAAGCAAAAGGAATTGACAGAACACTTTTCCCTATAGTACCTAGCAACATTCATGAGCGACTGCATCAACAAAGAATCAACTATTATTACTACTCCCTACTCCCTACTCCCTACTCCCTACTCCCTACTCCCTACTCCCCACCTCACAAGGGTAGGTTTTTTACAATTAGGAAGAGTCAGAAACAGCGAAACAGCTAGAAGTGTTGAAGGGGGAAGGAAACAGCTTACCAAAAGTCAGGGATTGATCATTGAGTAAGCGGGCAACGATACTTAACAAACCATCGACAAAATAAGAGAGCCGAGGAGATACAGGTGGAGCAAAAGATGTGTTACTAGTCTTTTCTTCGATTTCTCTGTGCTCAGTGAAACTGACGGGTTGTTCTCCTTCACCACCGAGGCTGATCGTCCATAACAGAGCTACAGCCATAGCTAACCAATGTCGCTCTGCCCTTTGTGGGCTGACCAGACGAGTTCGCTGCCACTGCCAACCATCACTTTTAATATCTCTGTATGAGCATTCAATCCAAGAACGAAAGCCATACCAATCAATCTGACAATCACAGGGATTTAAATCTGTCAAAATCAACCAGGGATCTTTATAGTTTGGCTCCCATCGAGCTAGTAAAGTACATTCAATTGTGTTGGTTTTAAAGCATCTAACAAGGCCTGACCAACTTATGCCATCACAGTCAACAACAGTTGCCAGAGGATGCCATGAAGATGAACCGGAAATTTGATACTGACCCTGATGATTAATTCTTAAGAAGGGATGCCAACCATTATGGACAATCTCTTGGTACAACCAATCTGCATACAATCCTCTATCTGCTGCCACAATCACTTGCCAAGTGGTTGGTACAATCTCCTTTAAAGCAGATAAGAGTTCTTTCCAGTACGGCTTCCAGCTCCCTTTCTGTGTGGCTTTGACTATTTTCCATGCCACTGGAATCCCACTACCAGCGATGAGCACATTAATTGAAAGAACTGTAAAGTTTTGACCCACGCAGGTGGCATCCAGGGCGATTACTAGTTCTTGGGTAGTCGGAGGTAACACATCCACAATCCATCTCAGTAATGAAGCAAAACATTCGGTTACTTCTAGAGATACTCGTTTATTACCTTTTTTGGCTTTCGCTTCTGCTTCTTTGTACCATTCCTTCAATCTCTGACGTACCGTATTTTCTTTTTCCTGATTGATTTTGGCGATCAAGTTTGACACCCTGGTCAAACTACTTGATTTGGTCATCACCATCCCAAAGCTCCAAGTGGCTAGCCCATTTACTTGAGGTAAGCTCAAATGAGGAAATCTATAGCTGACAACCTTTTTCCACTCTAATAGATGTCGATTTAATGTCATCTGTACCATGTGGTTGTTAGCGGTGCGACACCGGTCGGGTTCCCCGACAAGGGTGTGCACCAAGAGAACGAATATTTCATTTTTACCTCTTCATCTGAGCGTTTACTCCTCTGTTTGTAAAAAACCTACCCCTGTGAGCTACTCCCCACTCCCTACTCCCTACTCCCCACTCCCTACTCCCTCCAAGCGCAGAAAATGCATATTTCCCCCTTCATCCCCTGCGACAATGGTGACGTCATCCGGTGCAACGGCACAACAGTTGATGGCACTTTCTCCGGTAAAGGTAGCAATAACTTCCCGAGTCTCGAAATCCCACACTTGGAGTGTTTTATCGGAAGATGCAGAAATGACTAGCTTAGCGTTGGATGTTACCTTGATCCGATTGATGGAGTCGGTATGACCTGTAAAGGTAAACATTTCCTCTCGCTTTTCCAAATCCCAAATTTTGATAGTGTTATCTTTGGAGCCAGAAACTGCGTACTTACCATCTGGGGTTACCGAGAGAGTATTGATTGAATCCCCATGACCTTTAAGGGTGAAACATTCCTTTCTAGTTTCTAGATTCCAAAGTTTGATAGTTTTATCCTTGGAGCCAGAAACCAAATACTTACCATCTGGGGTGATAGCTAAACTAGTTATTTGGTGGTAAGGACTTTCGAGGACAAAACATAACTTTTTGGTTTCGAGATTCCAAACTTTAATATTGCTTATAGTTGAACCAGCAATTACATATTTGCCATCTGGAGTAATTGATATAGCTGTTGTAAAATCATCAAATGTATGAAATATAAGAGGTGAATATTTTAAGATTATAAAAAAATAAAACATTACATAGGTTATAGATATTATAGGTAATAATAAAAATATTTCGAGTATATCCCATAAATCTAAATACCGAACTAAAAAAAATGGATATATTGGAATTAATAAGCAAATAACAGATATCAATAAATACAAATAAATATAGCAATATTGCTTAATTGATATTAAATCATAAATTTTATTTATTGTTTTGTAATCCCATATAGTTAATAATTGATATAAGCCGATTTTTGGCTGGTTTATAAAAACGAGGTAATTATTGGGTGCAATCGCCAAAAATTCAACAATATTTGTTTTTCTTGCTAAACAATTACTTTCCTTTAAAAAATTAACAAAATTATTAATGATATTACCATAATTTATATTTTCACTTATATCACTATGTTTAGCGTATTTTGATATGTTTTTGTTGCGAAAATCAAAACAAGAAATAAAAATAGATTTTACAATCTTAAGTTCTGTTTTAAAAAAAATACCTATATTTTCAAACTTTTCGAGCCCTAATAATAGTGATAATAAAAATGTTATAAAATTTTGCACAACTCTATAAAAAATAACTATTGAGAAGCTAATCGGAAATAACAACAAAGATAATACCGCCAAAACTACTATAATTATAGCCCTAACAATCAAGATAATCGTCAGGATAATCTCATAAAATATAGAAAGTTTTTTTGTTAATTTTGTTAAAAATATCGATACTACTCTTTTAATCAATCTGAACAATCCATTAAACATAAATATATAATGGTAATGAGCAAATCTTATAAAAAGATTATCTTGAAAATTGTGATCGGTATAAAAACTAGAAACTATAGTCTTTTCTTCTAAATTACAAACTTTTATAAGTTGATCGTCTAAAGCAAAAATAGCTTGCTTGCCATCGGGAGTAATGGTTACATCATTTACTGAATTTTTGTTATCTCTTAATTTAAGATATTTATCGTTTACTTCTAAGGATTTTAAATTCCAGATCTTGACTGTTTTATCTTTTGAAGCAGAAATAATTTTATTTCCATCTCCTGTTACTGTAATCTTATAGATTACGTCATCATGAGCAATAAAACGGCATATTTCTTTTTCAGATTCTCTATCCCAAATTTTAATAGTATTGAAGGCAGCATAAATTATCTGTTTACCATCAGGTGTAACAGCAAGAGCACAAATAGGAGTTTTATGACCTTTAATCGTAAAAGTTTTTTCTCCCGTTTCTAAATTCCAGATTGTAATCATATTTTTACCCTTATCACCAGAACCAGAAATTAGCCACTTACCGTCAATAGTAACCGCTATTACATATAATCGCATCGAGAAGTATGTTACTAAAAAATGAAGATATAACGTTTCAGGTCTATGCCTAAGAATGAAAATAATTTTTCCATTTGTTAAATCCCAAACCTTAATAGTTCGATGCTGTTCTCCAGAAATTAGACGATTATCAGAGGTAATAGCAACAGTTCTCACGAAGTCTCTATGACCTTTTATAGTTAACTCTTCACCAGTATCCAAATCCCAGGCTTTCATAGAGTTATAGTTTGCAATTGATGCTGAAACCACTTTCTTACCATCGGGAGTAACGGCTACAGCAACTACAGGGTGATTATGACCATCAAATCTTTGTATTTCTGTACCTGTTGCTAAATTCCAGACTCTAACTGTATTATCAGAGGCACCAGAAATTACCCTGGTGCCATCGGGAGTAACCGCTACAGCATTGACTGGAGAAGTATGACCTCTTAATGTTAAAACTTCTGCACCTGTATTCAAATTCCAGACTTTAACCGTGTGATCCGATGAACCAGAAATTACCTTGGTGTCATCTGGTGTGACAGCAACGGCATTTACCGAGTCACCATGACCAATTAGGGTAGATAGTAAGCGTCCAGTAGGGGGAGTTAACGTAGCTGTCAAGCTACGCAAATAAGTGGTATTAGTTTGCGGTATCTGTTGTAATAATCGTTGAATGTCTGGGGTATCACAATCTAGTAAACGCCCTGAGAGTTGCCCTGCTAATTGATTTGGATCTTGACTTAAGATATGTGTTGATAGTCGCAAGGCTCCCTGAATCAACTTCAGGGATGTTATCGTTTGCTCGCTGTAGTCTGGATGAGATACGTCTATATCATTAATCAACTCATAATCTTCAATCAGTGCTTTGATGCCAAATTGAGTATGATTAATTTTAGCTTCGATAAACTCATAATTACTTAAGAGCAAAAATAAGTCTTGAATTCGATTAGCTTTTAAGAATTGACTTGGAAGTCTTCTAAGTAAAAATTCTTTTTCTCCTGATGGCTTTTTCCTTAACCAACTGCGAAAATTACTCATAACTCCAGCCCCTCTGTCATATTATCGGCAACTTCAACACTAAGATCTGGTAAATTCACGCCCGCCGCTTCCACAATATCCTGACGATACAAAAAATCTCGGAAACTTTCGTGATAAAATCGATAACGTTGTGGTCGATAGCTTTCCTGCTTCTGTAAAAATTGTGCCCATCCATCAAGCACTTTTTGCACTGTTAATTCATCCTGGTTAGAATACTTAGCAATTAGTCTACGGGAAACAGCATCACCTAACTCACACATCACATAAACAATTTTAATTTTATCCCTGGATAAATGATTGGTTGTCATCCCCATCAGTTGCCAATGGTTTTCATAATAGTTTTGTAATCCTACCGGTAATTCATTCAAGGGTTTATCATTATAAAATCCCTTAGCAATTTCTGGCAACACATAGCGCAAATACATAAAGTTATTTTCGCTTTTTGCCGCAATCTCTTCCACAAACTTATGATTAGATAGGGAAGGTTGCTTTTCAATCCACTGGGTCAAACCCTGTTGATATTCTCCATCTTCCAGCAATTTTCTAATATATTCCTTTACATCTCGATGGCTTTGTTGAGCGTTTTCCCTTAAATCCAATTCTTGGCTTGGTGTAGCGGGGGATAACTGCAGCCTTTTTTCATTCTGATTATAGGGTCTTCTGGTCAGTAGAAAATAAATACCGTCTGGCAAAATAGTCGGTAAATATAAAAGATTGCCAGATTGGTCTTGGTCAACTTCATCCAAGGCATCCACAACAATCACCAACCGTTCACCAGAAGATAATTTTTCCCTAACCTTACTCAACAAGGTATATAAATCAGCATCTTGAGCATCTGGCAACTCGTAAGGCGTGATCAATTGTTCACGGATTTTCTTTAGGAATAATTCTGGACGATTCATGCCCTCAGCACGACTATTAAAAAAACAAATCGCTTCTGGGTTGTCTAATACATACTTAGCAGCAATGGCGCTTTTACCCATCCCGGCATCACCAATAACCGTAAAGTAGCCATGAGTAGTGTTGCTGAAGAATTTTTCAATAGCCTTAAAGACAAACTGACGTCCGCAAAATAAGTGAGTTTTGTCTTGAATAAGTTGTTCAAATTCTGGTGGTAACTGCTGTGGAGGATACCAGTCTTTTTTGTCAACGATATCAGTTGGTTGCATCTTTAGAACCTTGCAAATCTTTCTAACGTAGGATCTTTTCACTCCATTTGGAGATTTTTTACTACCAATAAAGCGCTGAAGGGTATCCTTAGAAACATCGGCTTGATCTGCTAATGTCTGTTGATTCAGCCCAGCTGCTTGAGAAGCTTTTTCGAGTCTGGTTTTACCTTGCTGACTTGATCGCACTTTGTCAGATTCACGCATTTTGATTTTAGGGAGTCGGGAGTCGGGAGTCGGGAGTCGGGAGTCGGGAGTCGGTAAGCATTCAGCGGTCAGCGGTCAGCGGTCAGCTTGGTGGCACAGGCTTTGGCCTTGGCCTTGGCCTTTGGCCACGCTACGCGAATGGCCACGCTACGCGAATGGCCACGCTGTGCGAACGAGGCTGTGACTTTACGCTTAGCTGTTTTCTTCAAAAGTTCTGTAGCTTGCCCATAGTCCATAAGCTGATAGCTGATAGCTAATAGCTGATAGCTGATAGCTGATAGCTGATAGCTGATAGCTGAATGCTTAATTAGGGCAGATAGATTTTATTGATTCACCTATTTGCCCTAATCTATTTTACAACAATAGGGCAGAAGCTAACATAAACTAAACCCATCTGCCCTTGCTGTAGATAGTTTCCTCTGAATAAGATACGAATATCAGCAGCAAACGATAGAAGATTGAGGAGAGCAACAATGGCGTTTAGATTTTATAAGAAGCGACAAACTAACAATGACTACCGTAATCTCAAAGAAGAAATCATCCGGGAATTATTACGACAAGCACGACATAGTTACAACCTTGCCCTTGGTGTAACTGCTGCATCGGCGTTGATGACTTTCTGTGGTGTCCGATTGTTTTATAGTAACAAAGTATCGGAAGCAAGCTTGACAGCATCGGGGGGATTTTTGGGGACTATTACTAGTGTCCAATTCGCCAAGGATTCAAAGGAAAAGTTAGAGGAAATGATGGAGAAGTTGTTAGATGAAAGCTAAGCGGTCAGCGGTCAGCGGTCAGCGGTCAGCCTTACGTGGCACAGGCTAGAAGCCTGTGATATAGCCCATTAGCTGAAGGCTGATGGCATCAGTACAAAAAAACGTAATAGGAGAGGCGATTAAAATCAATTTTAGTACTGAAAGCGTCAAATATTATTATTTTTACCTGTTCTCTACTTTGAGTTTGACCCGGTGGTGCGTTACGGGACGGGCTCTCCCAACCCTGGCTACGAGGCGGAAAATGAGGGTAAGCCCGCCCCTAACGCACCCTACGCGACTGACCTTTCAATTCACCAATTTAGAACATTCTCGTTGGGTTACTTCATGGCGATAGCGAAACATTTGCTCTAATTGCAGGGTTACTAACCAACCAAACATGTCTTCGACTAAGGATCCCCCTGGTAAGGCAAATTCAATGGAATCAGTTAGCCTAGTTTTCTGGTCTTCTGGAATAAATTGATGGCGATGAAGCCAATAGTCAAAGGGTCCTTCTTTTTGTTGATCACTGAAGAGTCGGTATTGCTCATACTCGGTATGAACAGCATTCCATTGTAAGGGAATTAGACCAACAAAAATCCGAAATTCCGAAACAGCTCCAATCCCTAAACCTCCCTCACGACGGATCACCTGGATTGGTTGCCACGGTGGAGTTAGCAGATCGAGAATATCATCTCGCTCATGAAAGTTCCAAACTATCTCAACTGGTGCATTGATGATAGTAGAATAGTTGAAGTGCAGCATTAGATCACCAAGTTAGATCAAGTCAGGTTGAATACCCATAATTATAGGAAGGGTGGGAAGTGTGAGAAGATGGGGAGATGGAGGAGTTTTTTATTAAGGGTAATTATCCCGACATGATATTAGAGATCAATCTAAAAAGCTCCCTAATAGACTATACCCTGTTAACTTGTCAGGATATTAACTTGTTAACCTATTAACCTTGGCCAAAAGGCCACGCTACGCGAACAATCTGTTAACCTGTCAACCTGTTAACCTGTCAACCTGTCAACCTTGAACTTGTCAACCTGTCAACCCGAACGCAACGTTAGAGCTGGTAACGAGAGTCATTCCAACCATAAATTGGGTCTTTTGACTGCTCTTTTTGGCGATTTTTTCTGAGCTGAGTTGCTCGAATCAGGGTTTGCTTGACAATACTGACCAGGTTATACCATGTTATGTTCTGATTTTTTAGTAATTCCCGGAGTCCTTGCAGAGCCAGTTTAGCCGCTAGAGATTCGGTGTCTTCTTCTGGTCTGATTGGTGTACAGAGCCTGATCGGGTCTCGTTGCACGGCAGCAAAGGCTTGACGCACAGTAGTCGTAATCTCCTGCCTTAGTTTTTTGTTACCCTTTAACTGCTGCTGACGCCTCCCCTCTTCACTGGAAGCATACAGAGGTGGTAAACGATTCAGGGCGTAGGTAGCTACTTCTACCTGGTTGATATACTTAGCTAGCTTAGGAGAAAGTCGAGACTTTTGACGCTCTACTTCCTGAGCCACTAAGATTTCCATGACATTTTGATAGGTTATTGCTTGATGTAATCGATGTGCTTCCATGACTTAACCAGTTAGATATTGCAATAAATAAAAAGTCCTTGACGAGTGGCAAGATCAAAGATGGCAAGGTGAAAGACATTTTGTTTTACCTACGCAAGAACCAGCTCGTCAAATACCCCTACTGGGGGTTACCGTTTATTAGTAACCCCTTTTTTGAACTCCTGTTGGATTAGCTTTGAGCCTCTACTGCTGAGCGTGAAGCACTTATAGATAGCTTTTATGTATCCTGTCAGGAACTCTAAACAATAGCTCTTTAGTATTTTTTTAGGTTTGAGCTTCACCCCACACCTGGCCAGGGGAGTCTGGTACTCACAATAATAACTCATCTTTTTCTTTCCGCCTATGATATAGATCACAAGCAAAAGCCACGGTTGCGATCGCAATCCCAATGGTGAACCAGTCGCATTTTGTAGAAATCTAGTACTAATTACTAAGTACTGAGGGCTTGCTGATAGTTTTTACTTATTACAAATTACCTAAAATTGCTAGAAGTATAATAATGTGTTATAATTTAAAGGTTTGTTTATTTTTTTTGACGACGCTGGATAATCTTTTCAGATACTTCTAAATCGACCTGGACTTTTCTAATGGCTAAGTCTGCGGGTAATCCTCTGAGATACCAGCGGTATACCTTGCCTAAGGTAGATTCATCAGCATCAGCCATAGCGGATGCGATCGCATTTTGAACAGGAGCAGGCACCATTTCCTTTAGAGTGGGTAATCGCTTGCTAGTAAACTCATCCCGACCACTTTTTAACTTAAGGAAATCTTTAACTCCAGCATTTTTTGCGTCCGCAATCAGCTCATAGATCTGGTTAGCCAGTTTTGGTACAGGTTTAACCTTGGGCAACTCAGAGAACTGCTGAGCAAGTTTTGCTAAAGAAGGTTTAGCCTTGGGCAACTCAGAAGACTGCTCAGCAAGTTTTGGTAAAGAAGGTTGAACCTTGGGCAACTCAGTTGCTTTCTTTCTTACAGCGTTAACCCCTTTGCGTTGATCCATGGCCTGATTCGCAACGGCATCGGCTTCTGAATTCTGTGCTCGGGGAATCCACTCCAATTGAACAGAGTCAAACTGATTCAGAAGTGACTTAGCCTTGGTCCATAAGGGTCGTAAGTGGGCTGTTTTAACTCTCCAGGTACCTTTAAGCTGATTGATAACCAGTTGAGAATCTCCTTTTAGCACTACCTGCCCAGCACCGATTTCTAAGGCTTTCTCTAACCCAAGAATAGCTCCGGTATATTCGGCCTCATTGTTGGTAGCATGAGGAAAAAATTGACTAACGCTAATGGTTTGAGCTCCTGGTTGTTTAATAACAGCAGCAGCACCGGCTATGCCAGGATTCCCACGAGACCCCCCATCAAATAGGATAGTAAGCTTGCTATTAGTCTTTTTAGCTGTTAAATTAACTGATTGGTTGTTCATCTAAATTAGCTTTTGCGTTCACGCAGCGGCTCCTACAGAGCATTGCCAAATGCCTCTGAATAAGAGAAGTATATATACGCCTATAGCCGCCTATATATAAGGTATAGCAGTTCTCAATTGGAGTCGGGAGTCGGGAGTCGGGAGTCGGGAGTCGGGAGTCGGGAGTCGGGAGTC
>NZ_CEYLVT010000011.1:39566-69949 GCF_982860115.1 Moorena sp. | reverse complement strand
TCCCCTACTCATACCCCTCTAATTGCTAGAGGCTCCTAGCAGGAACAAGCCGCACCTATAGTAAACATAAGCCTGTGGTTACAGAAACTAGGCAAGGATATGAGATGGCCTTAAGCCACAGCGGGTTATTCACGAATGTATATCCTAAAGACCTCTCCAAAAACTTGAAAGTATCTCAGTAACTGGTTTTCAGAACCCAAATTCACCAAGTCAATTTTACGTTGAGTTAACGCTAAAATAGGCTTTATGAGACTATTGATGTTAATTTAGCGCCAAAACTATGAGTAGATATAACCTCAATTTTATCAGCCATTTATGGGGATTTTGTTACTTGTAATACTAAGGATCCTTGTCTTGATGAAAAGCGCGAGTGGGGGAACCCACGGCAGTTGCTCATGGTTTGTTCGCGTTCGCCTTTGGCGTGGCCATAGGCCAAGCGTGGCCATAGGCCAAGTTACCGTAAGATAGTGGAGCCTTATTAAAAAATATTTAACCCTTTTCTGCATAACCTGCTAACTATAAAGGCTCCACTATCTGATGTTGACGATGTAATAACTTAGCTTGTTCTATAAGTTGAGATAGTTGGTCATAATTGATTCAAGCGCAATTGTTGGGTTTGTTTAGGATTTTTTTTATGTAATCCCAAGTGTAGCTCATGGTTCATGATGTCCATCAAATTGTTTAATATTCTATTATTAGATCATAAACTTGTTTTTTGGAGAGGTCTAGTATTCTTTGACACTGATTTCCTGTCTTGATGATTTTTAAGGACAAATTAGGTACATTTTATTAAACCCCACACCCTACTCCCAATCAAGCTAACAAGGCTGCTTGGTACCCCGTCGGGTCTAACTTAAATTATTGATTAACCTGAAAAATGCCAATAAAAGTGCTTCACCCTCCCAGAGGATATTTTCTTGACCGAGAGGGAAGCATACAGTTCAGAAAAACCCAAATGGAAACAAAAAATAACTTGCTACCAAAGAAATAATTTTCGTATTATAGCACTACTGACCCCAAAAGGAGTGTTTGATGAGATTACCCAAACAAGTAGCACCAGTGAAAAGACCGGATCTGATTCAACCCTATCGGGCAGTGGATGTAGTTCATGGTCGAGGCGAAGACTTGGTGACTATTCGCATGGACTTGACCCATGGTGCTAATTACAATGACCCAGCACCCTTTGCTTACCCTAGTTATCAGCAACTCAAATCCTCTGGCTGGGGCGGATGGTATTGATGTGGTCCTGCCCCTAGGTCAAGGGTTAGCATATGCTGATAGCTGATAGCTGATAGCTGATTGCTGATAGCTGATAGCTGATAGCTGATAGCTGAATGCTTACGGTTAAATAGATGTCATAAACCATAAGAAACACTAAGAAACAATTATGCCAGAAGAAGAAACTAAAACTCCCAGACGCGGTCGTCGCAGAAAAACCCAAGCGAAGCCAAAAGCACAAGCTGCTGCTGCTTCTCCATCTGTTCAACCAGAGGTTGCTTCTCCATCTGTTCAACCAGAGGTTAATGAAGAAAAGAAATCAGTGTTACTTGCTACTGGTCTAGAAGATTATGCACGGTGGAAAGTTATGTTTAAAGACCAGAAGCCAAACAATGACACCCCTTTCCGTCGGGGACGCATTTGGGCTTAATCAGGGGATGAGGGGATAAGGATAGCAGGGTTGTTTCTTGCGTCCGACTAAAATTTCACGGTTCTTCAGTACCTGCTATGCTAATTCTAAATACTGCCTCTTTCCACTGCTCCGTTCCCGTAGCGTGGCCAACGGCCTCAGTCCCTACTTCCTGCTTCCTTCCTCAAAGTGTTAATTTAGCATAACAAGTACGGAAGAGCCAAATTAATCGGTTCTCCCATTGATCAATGTTTTGTCTGTGACCAGCAAAGACAGGAAAATAAGTAATGGCAAAAACACGATTGCCCAGCCAATTCCTAAAGCCCAGGCTGGGTATCCTTCATAGGGAGTCCTAATATCTTTAGAAAACTGGGTTGCTAGCAAAGCGACTAAAGCCATAGGGATCAGGTATTTTATAGAAAAATTCCACCATTTACCAACCGTCCAATCACTAACTTGGTTCATGTATCGTCGTAGCTTTTCAGCACCATACAACCATCCCACTAGGATAGATTGGAAAATAGCTACCAACATCAAGTTATAGTTAGTAACAAAATGATCTACAATATCTAAAATGTATAATCCAGCTCTGGTAGTGTAAATAATTCCAGCAATAAATCCCCCTAAACAAACCCCAATTGAAACCTTAGCAACATTTCCTTGTTGTTGTTTGTCCAGGATAGTCGCATTCAAAGCTTCTACTAGGGAAAAGGCGCTGTCGATACCTAGGGAAAGCAGCATCACAAAAAACAGCAGACTGAATAGCCAAGGCAAGGGCATCAAGCTTAAAGCTTCCGGGAAAACCACAAACGCTAGACCAGGACCAGAAGCCGCCAGCTCTGCCAAGGGGCTGTTGGTAACTCCTGCCATATATCCCAAGATTCCGAACACCACAAAGCCTGCAAATAAGCTGATAGCACTGTTGATTAAGGCAGTTAACCAGGTATCTTTAGCAATATCATCCTCTGAGTTTTTGTAGCTAGCATAAGTCACCATAATTCCAAATCCCAGAGATAAGGTAAAGAAAATTTGTGAGAATGCAGCTGTCCAGACTTCCGGGTCAACTAATGCACTCCAAACTGGAGTAAGATACAGTTTCCAGCCATTGAAGAAACCTGGTAACGTTACTGCTCGTAATAGCAATACTCCCAGTAAAATAATTGGAAGTGGCACGCTGTAGACAACGACTTTGCCCACACTGGTCGTGCCTTTCCAAACACAGAAATAAATCAAGACCCAGACTACAACTAGAGACCATAAGATTGGCCAGTTGATACCACCTAATACGTTGACCCCATCGCTGATTTGCAGAACACTATCAAAGAAGTAGCTTTTAGCATCACTGGACCACTTGACCCCAAAGGATGCCAGAAAGTAAATCAAGCTCCAGCCCATCACAACTGCATAATAGGAGACAATGATAAAGGCTGACATCAGGGCAAACAGACCGAGACTGCCGAAATTGGGGTGTAATTTCCTAAATGAGCCTATGGCTCCCCGTTGCATTTTTTGTCCTACCGCAAATTCCAGCATCAACAGTGGAACCCCAATTAGGACTAAAGCGATCAGGTAAGGGACTAGAAATGCTCCCCCACCGTATTTCCCAGCTAGGTAGGGAAAGCGCCACACATTCCCTAAGCCAACTGCAGAACCTACTGCTGCGAGGAGAAATACTGTTCTCGAAGCCCAACGTTGACGAGCCATCTACAATTCCCTCTATCTTGATAGTTCACCCTTCATACTTCATCCTTCATACTTCATCCTTTACAATTAATCCTTGATACTTCATACTTCTTTAAATTCTTGCCATGGCTTTGCTTATTCCATCACAGGGAGTAGGGAGTAGGGAGTAGGGAGTAGGGAGTAGGGAGTAGGGAGTAGGGAGTAGGGAAGAGGAAAAAAATTATCTGTATCTCATTACTATGAGAAACTTTTATAGCGTTTCTCGCAGTTATAATATAGAGTCTTCTTTGACGTTGATTTCCTATATTGATGCAGCGGATCGCTATTCCCTGTTCCCTGTTTCCTGTTCCCTGTTCCCTATTCCCTAAAACCAAAAAAAAATGCACCTCACCTAATTGAAAAATTCTATATTTCAATTCAACGTGCTTGGTAACTTTACGCCCAGTATTATCGCTCTTCCTGCCATAAACAAGGATAACGCTAACCAAAGAAGATGAACACTTTGAAACTGCCAAGACGCCACAGCCATAGGTGCAAATCCCACCACCAAGGCGATTACGGTAGAATTACGTAAGGTTTGTCCTGCGGCTAAGCCCAGAAAATAACCATCCAGCATAAACGCAATGGAACCAAATCCTAATACCAGCAGTAACCAAGGAATATAGAGAGTAATCGATTCGATCACCTCAGTGTGGTTTGTTAACAGGCCAAAGAGTGTCTGGGGAAACAGCATAAACAGGAAAGCAAGGTTAATTCCTAATAGCAAACAGCTTCCTCCAGCCATTTTCAATAACGGGACTAACTGCTCTTTTGCTCCCTGACCTTGTAAATTACCCGTCAGAGTTTCAGTAGCAAATGCCAATCCATCAATAAAATAAGCAGCCAGCATGAACACCTCTAATATTAAAGCATTTTCTGCCAAGATTGTGGTACCTAAAGCTGAGCTCATATTGGTAAAAATAGACAAGGTAAAAATAATCGCCAAGGTTCTAATAAAAAGATTGCTATTTAGCGTAAAAGTAGCTTTTATCTCCGACAAGTTCCAAATTCGCCTCGCTACTGATATTAGCTCTTGCCACTGGATTTCTCGCGTCACTAAAACTAGTCCCACTAAAACCATCACGTATTGACTAACTGCTACGGATAATCCAGCGCCAGTGCTTTCCCAACCCCACCGAATAATAGTGAAATAATCGCAAACTATATTAGCGCAGTTACCGATAATTGACAGCAGCAACACCTTACCACTCATTTCTCTACCGAGAAACCAACCAATCAGTACGAAATTGAGTAATGTTGCAGGAGCTCCCCAAATTCGAGCATTAAAATAGGCAATACCAGAAAATTTGACATCTGGTGTAGCACTTAACAGCGCAAATCCAACCTCTCTGAGAGGATACTGTAAACTTAAGATAAGTACACCTAAAATCAGAGCAATTAAGCCATTACGAAGTCCCACCAGCAACATCGTCTCTCGGTCATTTCGTCCAACGGCTTGAGCGGTTACCCCAGTAGTTCCCATCCGTAAAAACCCCAAACTTTTGTAGATGAAGTTAAACAGGATAGTGGCGAGTACGACTCCAGCTAAGTGGCGGATTTGATCTAAATGACCTAAGAAAGCCACGCTGATTAAACCCGCAAGAGGTACCGTCAGATTAGACAGAATATTGATGATCGCCAATTTCCAGAAGCGATAGAGCACATTGTCTTGATTTGAGGACGTAAAAGTCATCAGTTAACCTTAATAGTTAGTGCAGTTTTAAGGGTAAAATAAAGGGTTTTTAACCTTTTTTATTAAGTCAGATTAGTGGCTTGATTAAATCTTATACCCAATACTATTTTTATAGTTAGATATTAATAGAGATAGATTAATCGACTATAATATAAAGAATGTACGCTGAACCTAACCATAAAGATAAAACTGATGATTGATTTAATGATTTAAAAAAAATACCCTATAAAGGATATCATATAAAAAGAGTAAAGACTAGTTGCCAGATTAACAGCAAGGCACTTGCACAAGCTAAAATCAATAAGCTGTTAATTTTTAACTACTGACGGCGGAAACTAAGCATGAGTAAAGTCAAGACGATTCAAAAACTACACGCGGAATGGGTGACATCAGAGAACTTTCAGCCCTACGGCCAAGTCATCTTTGCCAGTGAAGATGGCAAACCCTATGATCAAGATGATGCTCAGTTAAACCTGGAAAATGGGACATCCCGGTTTTATGTCATGCGGCTACACCACAACGGTCGTAAGTTTGATAAAATTACTCGCCACGTCCAATGTACTCAGTGTCTCGGTTCTCTAGAAGGCAAAGACTGGTTCATGGCTGTAGCTCCTCCCACTCAGGATGACCAACCAGTTTTAGAAGATATTGCGGCTTTTCGGATTCCAGGTAACTGCTTTATTAAATTAGAAGTAGGAACTTGGCATGCTGGTCCCTATTTTGACCAAGAATTTATAGATTTCTACAATTTGGAACTTGCTGATACCAATGTCGTCGATCATTTTACCCATGATTTTCTAGACAGCCATCAGTTACAGTTTGAAATTGTTATAGCAAAGGGAGTAGGGAGTAGGGAGTAGGGAGTAGGGAGTAGGGAAAATGGCCTCAAAAATTCTCACAATTCCTACGCAGATACCTAGAGTAACTGATAAACTGGAGTGGGTAATAACAAGTAAATCATAATCCCATAATTAGTCACAACATAATAAAAAAAATAAGCAAAAGTAACTAATGACTAATAGTATTGGATATCGAATCAGTTATGAAATAATAAAATCTGATGACTTTTCCCTGTTCCCGATTCCCGATTCCCGATTCCCGATTCCCGATTCCCTACCTTAACAGGTAAATTGTTAACTTGGTGTCAGATATGAGTAATGACTAATAAAAAAGGAAACCTATGACAGTAAACATCCAAAAATTCTATAAAGCCTGTAATCCCAGCAAAACCTTAACGGTAGAACAGCCTGAAGACCGTAATTATTATATCGATTTTTCCTCAGTGCGAGGGGGCAAGATCATTGAAGAGTTGAAGGACAATATCACCTTCTTCTCCATGGATGAGCCGACCTGTGAGCTATTTACTGGACATATTGGTTGTGGTAAATCTACGGAATTACTGCGGTTGAAAGCCGAATTGGAAGAAGCTGACTTTCACGTGGTCTATTTTGAGTCTTCTCAAGACTTGGAAATGGGAGATGTAGATGTTGGTGACATTTTACTCGCTATTGCCCGTCGCGTCAGTGAAAGCTTAGACAAAATTAAGCTAGGTGAACCGAAAGGCTTTAAAAAATTACTGGCAGGTGCGGCTAAACTATTGCTCACTGAAATTGAATTAAGCGGTCGGGTAGGAGTTCCTGGGATTGGTGAGGTTGGAGTAGACACGGAGGGGGCGGTTTCCCTAGCCGTTGGGATTGGTGAGATTACCGCTAAGGCTAAGGATAGCCCGGATCTGCGCAGTCGGTTACGGCAATATCTCGAACCTCAAACCAATCGGTTGTTAGAAGTGATTAACCAAGAGTTGCTCGAACCTGCGATCGCAAACCTCCAACAAGTGGGGAAACAAGGGCTAGTGGTAATTGTAGATAACCTAGATCGGGTGGACGCTTCCCAGAAGCCTTGGGGACGTTATCAGCCGGAATATCTATTTGTGGATCGCGGAGCGCAGTTAAAGGGGTTACACTGTCATGTGGTCTACACCATGCCCCTAGCGCTACGATTTTCTAATGACTATAGTGCCTTGACTCAACGCTTTGTAGTAGATCCCAAAGTGTTACCAATGGTACCGGTAAGGTTACGAGATGGCACTCCCCATGAACAGGGCATGGCTCTGCTGCGAGAAATGGTAATGGCGAGAGCCTTCCCTGATTTAGAGCCTGGGTCGCGTCTTGCTAGAGTAAAAGAGGTGTTCGACTCCCCTGACACTTTAGACCGCCTGTGTTACGCTAGCGGGGGTCATGTGCGAAATTTGCTTCGGTTCCTCAGTACCTGGATCAAGAAAGAAAGACGATTACCTCTGTCTCAAGGCATGTTAGAAACTGTAATTCGAGACCGGCGCAATGAACTAACCCTACCCATCTCAGACGATGAGTGGGAATTATTGTGTCATGTTGCTAAACACAAGAAGGTAGTTGGAGATGAAGGTTACCAAGTCTTGATCCGCAGCATGTTCGTCTATGAGTACCGAGACCAAGATGGGTCTTGGTTTGACGTTAATCCCATTTTGGCAGAAGCGGAAGGATTCAAATCATGCCTAGCTTATACCGCGTAGAAGATGCGGATGCCTACAACAAGAATTCAATGCAGGAACTCGCCTGGGCGATTGAGACGTCCCAAGGGGAGTTTTCCCTGATTTTAGCCCGCCGCAACTATGAAGCTTTACAGGATTACATTGTGCGGAAGTTGCGGCAAGTTTGTGCTATTGAGTTCCAGGAAATATACCTGAACCAGTCGGTTAAGAGTCTCTACACCACTATCTTGGAGCAGCTAGGGGATCAACAGCCAGCTGCCGTGATGGTCTTTGGTTTAGACTCCCTGAGCAACCTGGAGCAAGTACTAATCACTACCAACCAAGTGCGAGAGGAGTTTCGCAAGCATTGCCCCTTCCCTCTAGTGTTATGGGTCAATGACAACGTACTGCAAAAGCTGATTCGCTCTGTGCCGGATTTAGAGAGTTGGGCAACAACCACAAATTTTGTCCTCTCCTCCAATCAATTAATTGAAGCTCTAGCAGAACGAGAGAGTTATTTATTTACTCGTATTTTGGATGCCGGTGGGGATCAGTTCCTACCCAATACCGCTATTTTGGGTTCCAGCTATCGCCGAGAATTGGACTCAGCTTTGAAGGATTTGCAAACTCGTGGAGATGTCTTAGACATAACCCAAGAAGCCACTTTGCCATTTGTGCTTGGTCGAGAAGCTTATACTAATGGTCAGATCGATCAGGCCTTAGAGTATTATCAGCAAAGTTTAGTATTTTGGCAGCAGGAATTCAGGAGCTGGGAAACACAACAACAGGAAATCCAACAGCAGAGTAGTTTCTCCTCCGGACTGGGTCGAACTACCCCAATACCTCCTTACCTCCGGACGTTGTCGAAGGCTCACTACACCCCTTCACCCCCTCAACCCCTCACCCCTTCACCACTAGAACGTCAAGCGCTACTGCTGTTTCATATCGGTTTGTGTTATCTGAGCTTGGCTGAACTCAATCGATCCCAAAGTCGTCACCACTGGATCACAGCCAGAGGGTATTTTCAAAAGTGTATCGATACATTTGAACAAGCAAAACGCCCAGATTTAATTGCCAAGTTTATTACTAAACTTGGCGAAACCCTACAACGACTGGAAGCTTGGAAGGACTTACAAGGTCTGGCGCAACGCTCCCTGGTACTACACAGAACCTATGGCAATGCACTGCAACTGTCTCAAGATTATGGATTTATCGCTGCAGTCGCCCTTCAAGACTGCCGTTGGATGGGCGCTCAGCAAGCAGCTAGGAAAGCGTTAGAACTCCTGACACGGTTAACTAATACCTCCGGAGAATATCAGATGTCCTATCTACTGCTTCTGGCTCAAGCAAAGCGGCATTTGGGTCTCTCGGAAGAGGCGATCACTATCCTGGAAAGGGCTAAGGAAACCGGTCCAATGGATGCCCCACAACTTTATATTCGCATTTTGGAAAAATTGCGGACGCTTTATTTCCGGCAAAAGCAGTATCTAGAAGCCTTTCGGGTCAAACAAGAACGATTCTCTGTTGAGCAGCAGTACGGTTTCCGTGCCTTTATCGGACCTGGTCGCCTTAAACCTCATTTACGCCAAAGTTCCACCTTACTCCTAGAGCAGGAAACCCCTGCTGAGGAAATCACTGCTTCTGTACGTCAGAACGATGTAGAGCGCTTAGTGGAACGTATTGGCAGCACCCAGCACAAACTGACAGTGATTTACGGTCAGTCAGGGGTAGGTAAGAGTTCCCTGCTAGAAGCTGGATTAGTCCCGACTCTCAAAACTAAGGTAATTGGAACCCGCGATGTCGTACCAATTTTGGTAAGGGTTTACACCGATTGGGTCAGGGAAGTCTGGAAATCCTTAGCATCTTCTCCGTTGAAAGTTGACCAGTTGAACGGTCAAGGGTCTTCTGTGTTGAAAGTTGACCCATTGAACGGTCAAGGGTCTTCTGTGTTGAAAGTTGACCCATTGAACGGTCAAGGTTCACAGCCGTCTTCTAACCTGCAACCAGCCACCCAAACTAACCTGCAACCTACCCTACGGGAACGCCAAAGGCGAACAACCCAAACTAACCTGCAACCAGCCACCCTTTTAGAGAAATTGCGACAAAATGAACACCGCAATTTGCTAACGGTGCTGATTTTTGACCAGTTTGAAGAGTTTTTCTTTATTTGGGACAATCCTACGGAAAGAAAACGCTTTTTTGAATTTTTCCGGGAGTGTCTTCAGATTCCTTTCGTCAAGGTAATCTTGTCATTAAGAGAAAATGATTTGTACTTTTTGTTGCAGGGAATTCGTCATCAAAACTTTTATCCAATCAACAATAACATTCTCGATAAAAATATTCTTTATTATTTAGGAAATTTCTCCCTAGAGGATGCTAAATCTATTATTCGCAGTCTAACCGAGCGCTCTCAAGTTTATTTAGAAGACGCCTTAGTCAATAGGTTAGTGGAGGAACTAGGTAGCAGTGAAGGCGAAGTTCGTCCCATTGAATTACAAATTGTAGGAGCTCAACTACAGACTGAAGGAATTACTACCCTAGCTCATTATCGGAGAAAAGGTCCTAAAGAAAAATTAGTGCAACGTTACCTGCAAGAAGTGCTCGCAGATTGTGGCTCCGAGAATGAAAAAGCTGCTGAATTGATCTTGTATTTACTAACTGAAGAAAATAACACCCGCCCCCCTAAAACCCGCCAGGATTTGGAAAAAGATTTAAACGCCTTGGCAGTAGATTTAGCAATAGAAAAAATAGACCAGTTAGATTTAGTATTAAATATCCTAGTCGAATCAGGATTAGTGGTGCTCTTACGAGAAAGTCCGGTTAACCGCTATCAACTGGTTCATGATTATCTAGTTTCTGTGATTCGCCAGCAGCAAGATAGCGAATTACTCGCAAAACTTAAGGAAGTCCAAGAGCAACATCGGCTCTCTCAAGCCCGGTTACAGAAGTCGAAGATAGCACTGAACGGCTCCATTGCTGTAGTTTTTATGTTAGCGATCTCAACCGTTTTTGCTGCTATATTTTGGGCTCAAGCTAGAAACAACGAAATCACAGCTTTGATTAAATCCTCAGAAGCCCTTTACGGTTCCAATAGTCATGCCCTAGATCCACTAAAAGATGCCTTAGAGGCAGGAAAAAAACTCAAGTGGTCAGTTGGGGTAAGCTCTGACACTAAGGATATAGCGATGAGTTCTCTACAGCAAGCCTTTTATGGGGTTAGAGAGCGCAACCACTTAGAAGGTCATACTGATACAGTCAACACTGTTAGTTTCAGTCCCGACGGTGAGCTAATTGCTACAGCTAGTTCCGACGAAACTGTCAAAATCTGGTCCAAGGAAGGCAAACAACTCTACACGTTAGCAGGAAAGCATGAACATACCGATGAAATCAGGAGTGTTACCTTCAGTGCTGATGGCAAGTTGATTGCCACGGCTAGTAAAGATAATACTGTTAAAGTCTGGCAACGGAATGGTAAGTTTATTCAAACCCTGACAGGGCATAATGATTTAGTTTGGAGCGTGCGTTTTAGCCCTGATCGCAAAAGCCTTGCTGCTTCTAGCGAGGATGGCAGAGTTATCATCTGGAGCCTGGAAGGCAAAAAACCCCAAATCTTCAAAGCCCATGATAAAGCAGTGCTCAGTATTAGTTTCAGCCCCGATAGCAAGGTGCTGGCAACCGGGAGTTTTGACAACACGGTTAAACTCTGGCGTAGAAACCGGAATGGCTTGTACAACAGAAAGCCTCTAACCATAACAGACCATGACGATGCGGTTTTCAGCGTCAGTTTCAGTCCCGACGGAAAACTGATTGCTACTGGTAGTAAGGATAAAACTGTCAAACTCTGGAAACTTGACGGTACTCGGTATCAGACCTTGGGAACGGATGACCATGAAATTCATCAAAGTACTGTGACTAGCATCAGTTTCAGTCCGGACGGTCAGACCCTTGCTAGCGCTAGTGCTGACAACACGGTTAAACTTTGGAATCGAAATGGCCAGCTACTCGAAACCCTTACTGGTCATGAAAATACGGTATGGAGCGTTAATTTCAGCCCCGACAGCCAGACCCTTGCTAGCGCTAGTGCTGACAAAACGGTTAAACTTTGGAGTCGATACGGTAATGAACTCCCTATTCCCACAGGGGATGAGAATACCGTTTACAGCGTCAGTTATAGCCCCGACGGTCAGACTATTGCTACCGCTAGTAAGAACAACACTATCCAACTGTGGAGCTTAAACGGTGAATTGCAGCGAACTCTGACTGGTCATACCGGTTGGGTTTGGGGTGTTAGTTTCAGCCCTGATGGTGAGACTATTGCTAGCGCTAGTGCAGACAAGACTGCCAAACTCTGGGATAAGAATGGTAAGTTACTGCACACCCTATCTGGTCATGAGAAAGTGGTTAGGAGTATCACTTTCAGTCCCGATGGTAAAATTATCGCTACGGCTAGTCGGGACAACACAGTTAAACTCTGGAATAAGAATGGTATTGAGATTAGAACTCTGACTGGTCATACCAATTGGGTAAATAGCGTCAGATTCAGTCCTGATGGTGAGACTATTGCTACGGCTAGTCTTGACCAAACCGTCAAACTCTGGAATGTTAGTGATGGCAAGGAACTGCAAAACCTTAATGGTCATGACAATTGGGTTGTCAGTGTCGGTTTCAGCCCTGATGGTAAAACCCTGGCCTCTGCTAGCAGGGATAAGACGGTTAAACTCTGGAATGTTAGTGATGGTAAGGAACTAAAATCTATTGAAGGTCATGATAATACCGTGTGGAGTGTGGTGTTTAGCCCCGATGGTGAAACCATTGCCACGGCTAGTGATGACCAAACTGTCAAGCTTTGGAACACCAAAGGTAAACATCTTCAAACCTTTTATGGCCATCATGATGATGCTGTAGTTAGCCTCAGTTTTAGTCCCGATGGCAAAACTATTGCTTCTTCAGATTCATCTGCTAGAGTAATTATATGGAATTTAGAGACTATCAGACATCCTGATCAACTACACTCCCTTGCTTGCGATTGGCTGCAGGATTATCTAAAGCACAATACTAATGTCAATAATAGGGAGCGTCGTTGGTGTCGTTAGTGGTTCCCTGCTGAGTCCTGATTCTGTCAGAAGCAGTCTGGAATGGGATGGCAGACCACTATGGCAATTTTAATAAGTGTTAAGTAGTACGGTTAAATAGTGTTAGGTAGTGTTAAATATTTAAGTGTTACTACTTAAAAATTAATCCTATCATGACTAATCACAAAACAATCACAAAAAATTGCCATTTTGCTACCAGGATAGAATTTAATTCCCTGATAACATAATTACCTCACTTGCTGGCATAAGCGCTTGCTGGCATAAGCAATATCCTTAAAATTATGATTAAATCACCCCTACTCGACCCTGTAGCTAATCACCACCGGGATACTGTAGAAGAACTAGCCTGGGCAATAGCTGCTAGTGAGGGACAGTTTTTACTGATGTTCGCACACTGTAATTATGCCAAGTGGCGTAAGCGAGTGGTGCGCAGGCTACACAAAATTTCCTCTGTGCCAATCCGGGAAGTATTCCTAGAGCCATCTGCTTGTACACTCTACACCACCCTCCGACAGGAAATCGGGGAGGAACAGCCAGCCGCTTTGATGGTGTTTGGTTTAGAGTCAGTCACTGACCTTGATGAGCTGTTAATCGCCACAAACCAAGTTAGAGAAGAGTTTCGCAAAAATTTCCAGTTTCCATTAGTGTTGTGGATTAACGATGAGGTGCTGTGTAAGCTGATTCGCATCACACCAGATTTCCACAGTTGGGCAACAACGGTTATGTTTGAAATCCCAACCTCAAGCCTAATTAGCAACCTACAACAAAAAGCCAAGTCTCTATTTACCAAAGTCTTGGAATTAGGTGCCAGTGAAATTTCCCCCAATGATGCTATCTTAGGTGCTGGTTATAATCAGGAAATTAAGTTTGCCTTACGGGATTTGGAAAGTGGGAACCACGAGTTGCCACCACAGTTGCTAGGCAGTCTTAACTTTGTCTGGGGTCGAGAGGCTTATGGATTGGGCAAGATTGATGTTGCTATCACCCACTATCAGAAAAGTTTAGAATTCTGGCAACAGGAACCCCGCAAGCAGCAGAGCAAGCCAGAAAACAACGGTGAGATTCTCCCTGGACTTGGTCTGCCTACCTTCATATCCCATAAACCCATTACCCCTCCACCTCGAGAGCGAGAAGCAGTTCTCCTGTTTCACCTAGGATTATGCTATTGCGATCAGGCTAAGCAGTATAGACCAGGAGACCCTAGCTATGGAGAAAATTGGCACAAGGCTAAAGAGTATTTAGAGCAGTGTCTGGTGGTGTTGGAACAAGAGCAACGACCGGATTTAGTGGCTAAGTTTATTAATAAACTCGGTGAGATACTGCAATCTCTGGAAGCCTGGGAGGATTTGGAAAGTCTAGCTACAAAGTCTCTAGCGCTACACAGAAGTTACTCTGCTCCTGTGCAACTGGCTCAGGATTATGGATTTATAGCAACAGTGGCGCTACACAAATCCTGCTGGCAGGAGGCTTACACAAACGCACTATATGCCAATGTAATTATCACAAAAGTCACAGAAGAACAGGGTGCTGCACAGGATAGGGAAGATTTCTTGGCCTATGGAACAGAGGGAAGAGGGGGAAGTAAAAAATTGTCCTATCATCCCGCAAGTATCCAACCCCAACAACAGCAACAGTACCCTGGCTATCAGGAAAATTCTGCTTTATCTTGCCTCAATGGCATAGTTAAGATAGATAAAGATGCAGAACAGATCACAAATAAATCTCCCGTTGGTCGCTATCTGTTACTTCTGGCTCAAGCCCAACAGCACTTGGCTCAGCATTCCGAAGCGATTCGCCATCTGGAACGGGCTAGGGAGTTAGGCATTGGTGATGACCCGAAACTGTACCTGGAAATCCTGGAAACTCTAGGAACCCTCTACTGGCAACAAAAACGATATCAAGCAGTATTTAGATTAAAACAAGAACGGCTTGCGATCGCACAACAGCATGGTTTACTTGCTTTTATCGGTGCGAGTAAACTCAAATCCTCCCAACAGAATCAGTTAGCACAGAATCAGTTAGCACAGAATCAGTTAGCACAGACAAAGAGTAAAGGTAGCGCTACCGTATCTCAGGCAATGACTGTTTCCGATTGGCAACACAAAGTAAAAGAGCTAGTGCAACGCATTGCCAGTACCCAGCACAAACTAACTGTAATTTATGGTCAGGCTGGAGTGGGCAAGAGTTCTTTACTAGAAGCTGGGCTAATCCCCGCCCTAAAACAGCAACCCATTGGTAACCGTGATATAGTCCCGATTAGGTTGAAGGTTTACACTGACTGGGAAAAAGAGCTGGGTAAACGTATCTTAGAGTCGAAGGGTGAAGGTTCTTCACCGTTGAAGGTTGAAAGTTTAAAGGTTGAAGGTTATAAAAACAACCTTGGCCAAAAGGCCACGCTAAGCGAAGAACCGGCTACTCTTCTAGATCAGTTGCAAAAAAATCAACGGCAAAACCAGAGAAACATCCTGATTTTTGACCAATTTGAAGAGTTTTTCTTTGCTTGCCGAGAGCCAGCTGAACAAAAACGCTTCTTTGAATTTTTCCGTGACTGTCTTAATATTCCTTATCTCAAAGTCATCCTGTGTTTACGGGAGGATTATCTACACCTATTATTAAAGTGCGCTCGTCAGGTAGATTTGGATGCCATTAATAATGATATTCTTAATAAAGGTATCCTTTATTATGTCGGTAATTTTTATCCAGACGAGGCAAAATCGATTATTTCTAATCTAACCACTAGAGCTAAATTTTACCTAGAGGATGCATTAGTCGATGAGTTGGTAAACGACCTAGCTAAGAATGAACCAGTGGGAGAAGTAAGCCCGATTGAATTACAGATAGTGGGAGTGCAACTGCAAACTGAGCAAATCACTACCTTAGGGGCTTATCGGCAAAACGGATCAAAAGAAAAGCTAGTGGAGCGCTATTTAGAAGGGGTTGTTTCTGATTGTGGTTCAGAAAACCAAAACGCGGCTTGGAAAATTTTGGGTTTGTTAACGGATAAGGATGGCACTCGGCCATTCCGAACAAAACATGACTTAGGAGCAGAGTTACAGTTATCCACTGACAACTTAGATTTTATCCTAGAGCTATTGGTCAAGTCAGGTTTAGTGATGAAATGGCAGCAAGAACCAGACGCTCAATATCAACTGATGTATGATTATTTAGTTGAGCCGATTCTTAGGCGTTGCTGATCGTAAGCATTCAGCTATCAGGAACGCGCATTAGCTGAATGCTTACGATCTGATTAGCCTTTAAGTCCCTCTAACCAACTGGATAAATCCGACCCATCGGAAAAATCGAACAATGCCTCACTCAGTTGATCTAAATCAGCAGCAGATAAGTTGTTGATGACTGATTCTAGAGTAGGCTCGATTGTTCCAACCTGGCGTGTCAACTGACGCATAATTAGCTCCAGTTTTCCTTGCTTTAAGCCTTGCTGTAAGCCTTGCTGTAAGCCTTGCTGTAGACTTTGTTGGACTTTCTCCTCTCCCCAAGGTAATAAATTTCCAGAGTTATCCCACCACCGTAACCAATAGTTGGTGATTTCTGATTTTTGCCCGTACCATACTCCCAGAAACAAACCCATGGATTCAATCCAGTAGCGTCCATTAGCATCAGGTTGTTGCAGGGTATAGCTTCCTGAATTAAGCGATCGCATCTCCAAACTTCCCGAGGCTGGTTCAAAAATCACATAAATTGGTACTTGTAGGATTTGCTCGTAAAAGTACCATTTTCCATAGGGGTAACGAGGGTTAATCGAATATTCTCCTTGCTCCGTATCCGATAAGAACTCCATCACCACTGCTGGTACCTCTCCTTCGGTGTGAGGGGTATAGCTCCGGCGAATCACCCCTGGTAAGACTGGAAACACGGAAGGTACATAAAACCAGTCTGGTGCTTTCACTACTGTTTTACCGTCCACATTGGCACAGAGTCCAAAGTTGGACGCAATCAGCATTGAATTATTGATAAATCCGGCTAATTCCAGAATCTCTCGGAGGATAGCCGCTAATAAGGGATGATAGAGATTTTCCACTGGGTCATCGGGTAATTGAAATTCCTCGGGGAGTTTTTCCCATCGGATAATGGGTTCGGCTTTCGTTTGAGTCATAGCCCTATCGGGTGTCTTTATATCTTTAAGGTAACGAAAAACTTAACGTTGTTTTTTTGAAGATAGTTCTGAAGAGACTGCCGACTTTTGAGGGTTGAGTTTTGAGTAATAACGACAGGTTTTTAAATTATATTCTATTTATAGATTACAATTACTGTTAACTACTAAATTACTAAATACTAACTAGTAATGACAAAACAAACACTTGAAACCTCTACCTATGTCGAAGGAATGGCGCAACTCCTTGATTTAGATCTTAAGCCCGAACACCGTCCTGGTGTTATCAATAACTTCGATAAAATTTATGCGATCGCATCTTTAGTAACCGAATTTAGCTTACCTGATGATATCGAAGCTGCTCCTGTATTTGAACCTTAGGATGCTGATAATTTTTGGCTAGGTAATTCTCCAGATTATTGGTTTATAACTATGACTAAATAATCATAATAATTGAAATTAGGATGCTAACCGTGAACCAAACTGATGCCATTGGAATTGCCACTGGGATTCGAGAAGGTCAAGTCACCGCCAAAACAGTCATTACTAACTGTCTCGAAAAAATAACTGTTGGTAACCAATCCCTTAACTGTTTCACAACAGTTACCACTAACCAAGCTTTATCCGATGCTGAAGACATTGATCATGCTATTGCCACAGGCAAAAATCCGGGTCCATTGGCAGGAGTTCCTTTTGCGGTTAAAAACTTATATGATATCGCTGGCTTAATAACATTAGCTGGGTCAAAAATTAATGCTGAAAATATTCCGGCTTCCCGTGATGCTACTGCTGTAACTAAACTAAAACAAGCGGGTGCTATCCTAGTTGGAGCATTAAATATGGATGAGTACGCCTATGGCTTTGTAACGGAAAATAGCCATTACGGTGCAACTCATAACCCCCATGATCTCACTCGCATTGCTGGTGGTTCCTCTGGTGGCTCGGCAGCAGCAGTGGCAGCGGGATTAGTACCAATCACTCTTGGTTCTGATACCAATGGTTCGATCCGGGTACCAGCAGCTTTGTGTGGTACTTTTGGCTTCAAACCTACCTACGGACGATTGTCTCGGGCAGGGGTTTTCTTGTTTTCTGCTAGTTTGGATCATATCGGTCCGTTTGCTCGTTCTGTACGGGATATTGCTACTACCTTTGATATCCTTCAGGGAGTAGATCCCACTGATCCAGTTTGTACCAATCGTCTCCCAGAACTTTGTGTCCCCCAGCTTAACGAGGGGATTGACGGGTTACGGATTGGGGTTGCTGATGGCTATTTTGCTCAAGGGGCAGAACCAGAAGTCTTGGATGCTGTGGCTAAAGTGGCTAGTAGCTTGGGTGTAACTGCCTCGGTTACTATCCCAGAAGCCAAGCGAGCCAGAGCAGCAGCTTATATTATTACAGCTAATGAAGGATCAAACCTGCATTTGGAGAATTTGCGTAAACGTCCCGATGATTTTGACCCAGCTACACGCGATCGCTTTTTAGCAGGTGCCCTAATTCCAGGGACTTGGTATATTCAAGCCCAACGGTTTCGACAATGGTTTCGCGATCGCATTCGGGAAGTCTTCCAAGATGTCGATATTATCCTTGCTCCCACTACACCGTGTGTTGCTCCCCTACTGGGTCAAGAAAAAATGGTCATTGCCGGAGAAGAAGTGTTGGTTCGTCCAAACTTAGGATTATTTACTCAACCCTTATCCTTCATTGGCTTACCGGTCTTATCGGTACCAATTCACCGTCCTGGTCAAATGCCCTTAGGGGTACAAATTATTGCTGCACCCTACCATGAAGCAATGATTCTTAGAGTTGCTGCAGTGCTTGAGGAACAAGGCATCCTTTCAGCACCGGTTGTGTCTTAACAAATCGATTATTAAGACAATATTCTTTCACCGCAAATAGTTGTCTTATCACACATTAGACTTCGCGGCAGTTGTCGGGAACAGGGAACAGGGAACAGGGAACAGTGGACAAGAATTGGCGCAAAGCGATGCAGCGCCGCCAAAGGGGGTCTCCCCCATGAGCGACTGCATCAAGAACACTATTAGAAAAATACTTTTGCAAGAGGTCTATTGTAACTAAAAATATTTTTGCAAGAGGTCTAATAAGTGCATTATTTTTGATAGAGATTCGGCTTATTTCTTCCACTTTATGAATCTTGAATAGTCCTCAAAACCTTAATAAATCAAGGGTTACGACTTATTCAGCTCGCCCTAATTATAAATTTAATAATACAGTTAATTTTAGCGATTTGCGACAATTTTAAGTACAAATTATGGGTTTTTGTTGCCTGTTGCCTGTTGCCTTTTGCCTTTGATGCTAAAGCCCTAAGACTGATTTAGCAATATTGAAATAAATCAGCACACCCAAGACATCAACAACTGTTGTAATGAATGGTGCGGACATCAGAGCTGGGTCTAAGCCTAGATGACGGAACAGAAACGGTAAGGCTGAACCGGCAATTGATGCTAAAAGTGCGATCGCAATCAGACTCACTCCCACCGATAGGGCTACTAAAAAATCTCCTTGTAACCAGTAAGCCCATCCCGTAGCCATCGTACCCAGAATTACTCCTAGTAATAACCCCGCCAGTGCCTCTCGCCAAATCACTTGACCGGGGCCTAAGTCACGAATTTCATCAGTATTCAAGCCGCGAATCACCACCGTAGAAGACTGAGCGCCCACATTACCACCAGTGCCAGTGAGTAAAGGGATAAAAGCTGCTAGGGCAACAACCTGCTGCAAAATAGACTCTTGGGACTTTATAATCGTACCGGTAACCGTATTAGTGAGTAACAAGACAAATAACCAAACTACCCGTCGGCGGGCAACTGTGAATAAATTGGTTTGAAAATAATTATCCCCCTCCGATTGGACACCACCACCAACCGCGTACATATCTTCTGTTGCTTCCTGCTCCAAGATATCAATCACATCATCCACAGTCACAATACCCACTAGACGCTGCTCCCGGTCAACCACTGGTACAGCCAGGAAATCATAGCGTTGGATCATCCGTGCTACCTCTTCCTGGCCCGCATAGGTATAGACATAAACCACATCACGAGTCATAATTTCACCCATGGTGGTCTCGGTGGAAGAAATCACCAAATCCCGCAGGGAAACAATCCCAGTCAAATGTCGAGAGTTATCAGTTATATAGAGGTAATATACGACTTCCGAGGTTTTGGCTAAGCTACGAATCTGATCCAAGGTCTCGCTAACCGTCAAGTTTTCCTTGAGGGAAATATATTCAGGGGTCATGATTCGCCCTGCTGTTCCCTCCTCATACCCCAAGAGCAGGGCTGTCGCTCGGCGCTCCTTGGGACTTAACTGTGACTGCAAGCGTCGGACTACCTTAGCTGGTAACTCATCAAACAACTTGGCTCGATCATCTGGCGACATCTTATCTACGATATCCAGTACCTCCTGATGTTTAAACTTCTCAACTAGAGATTGTTGGACACTGGAGTCAAGATTTTCATACACCTCAATGGCCTCAGATTTAGACAATAAACGGAAGGCAATCACTTGCATTGCTTCTGGTAATCCTTCAATCGCTTCCGCAATGTCTACTGGTTGTACTGGTACCAGTACTTGCTTAGCACCCTGAAGATTACCTTGCTCCAGCAGTATCTGCAGTTGAGAACGCACCAGCTGTCGCAGTTCACTACGCGAGATTGTCTGGAGGGAAATTTGGTTTTCAGTCAATGCAAACCCTCCTCTTGAGTAGGTTTTACTTGTTTGTCAGTGCTGACTCAAGTCTAGATGGTTTTGGACTTGCTCCAAGACGAATTGGTAATTGGTAATTAGTAATTAGTACTTGGTAATTGGTAATTAGTAATTAGTACTTGGTAATTAGTACTTGGTAATTACTCATAAATCAATAAATAAATGAAATTATATTAAGAAATGTAAAAGACGAACCATCTTTATTGCTGATTAGGTTTGAGTTAACTTAACCAAAGTTAACACAGTTACTAAAACGTTTGTCCCATTACTTAATTGGTAACTGACCTAACTATCCTTGATTGGATTCCGATATTCACTAATGGCACTACTTGAGGCATCTTAGTCCAATAGTATTTTCAGCGCAATAGTTATTGCATAGTGATCCCATCAAGCTAGATTTCCCTGTACGTGATCCAGCCCGAGGGCAATTAATTTGTTAACAAAAATGGTTCAATTCTTTCCCTTCTTACCCCTCTCTCCGGGATACGACCAGTCCCAGGGCAAACCCATCTAAATTCTATAAGCCTTACTTAGAAGCGATTGAGTGACCCCACGGAGGTTGCCCCACTCGCGCTTTACATCATAACAAAGATTTTAAAAGTCATATCACAAATACTTATCCTATGACTCTCATATCTAGTAGGCTTTTTACCATAATATTCGTTTACGGTGAAATATAAATTAGCATCTTCACTTTTACCAGATTTTGTTTCTATATCAATTCTCACTAAGTTTTATAATTGCTAATTATCTTAAAAAATCGAGAGTTTTTTGATTTGCTAAATTTATAAAATAGGTTTAGTAAATTAGCTAGATACTTTCCAAGATACCATCCAAAATCTGATCCATTTCAAAGTCTTCTAGTCCTTCTCCTGCTTTCGAGGTAAAATGAAGAGTATTATCCCGAACATCACTAATGTTAGACCAAGAAGTTATGTCAGGTGCAAAGAGAATTAGCCGTTTGGCGTTCAGAGACATGTTGTTATCCCATGCATCGACTAAATCATCATAGGTTTTAGGGATGTCAGTGGGATAGTGACTAGGTTTATTACCTTTCTCCAAAGGATGAGGACCCCCATCAGTCCACATCACAATGATATGACGGTACCTCCCAAAGAGTGGTGATTTTTCCCAAGGGGAAGATATGGCAAAAGCTAAAGCCTCTAAAGCATTTTTTGGCTCTTCCGTACTTGTTATGCTAAATTAACACTTTGGTGAAGGGAGCAGGGAGCAGGGAGCAGGGAGCAGTGGAAAAAGGGAGTATTTAGGAATTTTTGTTAATTAAATAGCCTCAGAACGCTTGTAGAGTAAGCTTTCTGAGTTTTTTAACTTAAAATTTAGCATACTAGGTACTGAAGAACCCATTTGTTCTATATCCAGGAACACCATAAGCATCAATACCAGATACAAAACGGATAAAATCAGATGCTTCAGAAGGAAGATTGAAAAATCTAGAGGTTACCATTACTTTGTCAGGTTCATGATCCCAGTAGTCACGAAAAACAATTACTCTAATTCTGAGCTGAATAATCTTTAGACCTCTTTCAGTCATTCTAGCTTTTAGTTTTTCGTGAAATGTGGCAGCATCATTCTTAACTCTTTCAATGATGTCACCCATTGACCATGTTCTATCAATACAGAGTACTAAATCAACGCCCCAGTCGAATAATCTCGAGTTACCGGTGTATCCAAATCCAAATTTTGTTTCTTTTTTTACTCTCAGAGTAACACTGTCATTATAAGCATAGCTGAGCAGACGATTTAATTTACTAGCATAGCTAGAATCGTTATCGGTAATATTAGCTTTTACTGTATCAACCAAAGAATTTAGTTTAGTTGAGACTGGCAACCCTCTAAGTTTCAACCAGTTTTTGATAGAATCATTTAATTGCTGTTCAACCCAGTTTTTCTGGGTTAAATCTTTTAAGTTTAGAGCTAAATCTAGAATAAATTCAGGGGCTAAGGTAGGGCGAATTTCAACAAAAAATTGGGTGATATCCTGATAATAGCTAACAATGGTTTGAATTAAGTTTTGTCTTGCTTCTCCCTCAGGAATTTGTTTTAGTAAATTAGGGAGCAACTGGGGTAAAGCTGGAAATAAATGATGCTCAATCAGAAAATATTCATCAGCAATTAAACCAGAAAACACAGAGTGATAGATAATCATAAAATTGCTCAGCTCTTCCACATCCCTCTTACCAATCATATAGTGATGCTCTACTTCCCGTTTATCAACCCCCGCTTTTCTGAGCTTCTCTTCCCGTTGTAAAATTGCTAAATTTTGTGGATTGTCTCCTCCATACATTTTATCAACTTCTTCAGGGTTTTCTCCAGCATCAATCAGCTTTTGTCGAGTCTTCAACCATTCACGAGCCCGTTGTTTAGCCGATTCATATAAAAGCTCTCGATAGGGTAGTCGAGAAATTACTGAATCATAGCGATAGTTGGCAACATTATAGGTCCAATAAGCAATTCGGAAATTGAGATAGTCACCATCAACTTCAGATTCTAAAATTACAGTTGGCTCGGTTTTCAAAACACCTCTTAACGCCTTTACACTTGCTTCGCTATGATAACTAGCACTGCCCCAAGCTCCACCAAGAAAATCTAACGGTCGATTATCAAAGCCACCATACTCTTTGAAAAATTCTCTAAGTCCTTGCGCTAAGGTTAATTCAATATCAGGAAAACCTTTATTGGTATTCACCGCATTCGCCAAACGTTCATAATGAAGTTTAGGTGGTGATAAAAAGATATGTAAAGGCATGATTTCCCCAACACTGGAGTTAAGAATATCACTGGCAACCACCCAGATTGGGGAATGTTCTAAGCGTTTTTGTTCTTCGAGAGTCTTTAAGGATGTTTGTCTTTGAAATAACGTTAACTCTCGCTGAAAATTTTGATTACGTTTTAAAATTTCCAATTGTAGTTCTTTTTCTTGTTCAAAGCGCCACCGTTGAAAATTAATGGTTTTATCATTAATTTTAATTTGTACCTCTTCAATATACTGTTGTAATTCTAGTTGACGCTCATGATTTAATTTACCCAGATCCATTGACCTTTCATAAGCTAATCTAGATTGTTCCGCTTGAAAGTGTTGTCTTTCTTTATCTTGAATATATTGAAGTTTTAACTGAGCAAATTGCAGATTATCACGTCTTTTAGCTAAAGCAGTATTAGACTTAATAATTTCCTTCGTATTTTTCCTGTGTTGATGACCAATATACATTGTTCCTAAAAACGTGGCACCTGCTGTTAAGAAAAATTGTCCAATCGAATTCCAAACCATGTTTATCCCTGTATTAATTCAAATGTTGATCGTCAAACTAGTTAAGGAAATTTACGAAGGTTAATTTACGAAATGCCACCGTGATAAACCAAAAGCACATAAGCAGCACCACCTACAACTCCTTTGGTAGTGTGGTAAACCTGAACTCCTGCGGTATTGTAGACATCCCCACAGCCATCTACCCAACCAATACAATGATTATGATGGTCATAAATCTTGCCATCCGTACCCCCATAACCTTGATAAGCACCACTGGGATTGTAAATAGAACGGTCTTGTATATATCCTGCATAGTTACTGTGATGTGGATGATCTGAAGTATGTTTATATACTTTTCCATGATCACTAATAGTTGTATAAACACTATTGCTTGAATGCATGGTAGAAGGACTTTGCATTATCCCCGGATAATTGTGCCATGGGTGGGATTCCTGTAAGTTCTGTAAAGTATGCATCGAGTCGGGAGGATGGTGTGAAAACGTGGAAAGGGAGTCCTCCACACCACCGGAGTAGTGGAGTCCAGCTTGGCTATCCACCGAGAAGGAATTCTCAACCCCAGGAATCTCCAGATGCTGGGAGTTCAAAGTCTGATCGACGGAATGTATATCGTTTATATCGAAAGCAGAAATGGTTGGATCAGAGGAAGTTACATCACAATGTCCTGGATCGATAGCAGAATTATCGATGAGTTGATTGATCCAATCGTGATGATGATTCATTAATCTGTCTTCCTTGATTCAGCAACGCCATAAAATTAGCTTTGGTGATATTATTCCCAATTAATACATCCCCAGCAAACCAGGCATAAAAATCCCTGAAACTCAGACTAGACAAGGCTTATAAGGTAAGTAATACTGGTAGAAGCTGGGGATGGGAGGGAAAAATTTTGCCAAGACCAAATTTTACCCAAGGCAAACCTGTGGCACAGCTATTGGTAGGAGCGATTTTGACCTATGCTGATGACGATACTTGGTTTAACGGTGGTAGACAGCTAACGATTCAACCTGAGGTCACCTCCGACAGGAATCCTGTCTTGCGAGTTAAGGGCGACAGGACAGTATTGCTGGCTTTAGTGGAAGCCTATGGGCGATCGCCTCAACCTTTATTAACGGAAGATTCTAATGTATTCACTGAATTTCTCCAAAAATCAGAAAAGGAACAACTACAAGCCCTAAAAAATGCTCATAGCTGTCTGTTGGAATACCATTTGATTGAAGATCAGCGGGAACAGAAGACCAATAGCACCATCCGCCACTTTTTGCTGCGGTTACGATATGGTGCGATCATTGTCGATCACCAGTCTAGAAACTTTGATTGGCTGTTTGGAGAAGGAGGACAATGGGATCTGTCCCGTCAGAAAAATCGCTCCCCTTCCCAGTCTCAAGCCGCACCGGTCATGAATCCGGTGGTCAGATGGGCACGATTACTTCCCGACAATCTTTGCGAGTATACCCCCGATCGCCTGGAAGAAATAGAAGAGTTAATTCCAGATTTAGAACCCCTGACCAAGGGTGATTCAAGATTAGACCGACAAGATCAAATCTTTATTATAGAGAATTTGCTTCGCTTCTATTTTTCGACACAAAATCAGACCAAAGTCGAAACATTTTTACAGCAATTCGAGCAAATGTTATTCAGACAATCCCCTGACCATAGTTATGCCAATTATTACCATTACCTTGGGGTTTATTATTATCAGCACCAACATCATAACCAGGCGAAGAAAGCATTTGAAAACTCCCTTAACTGGCGAAAAGCTCACTGTGACAAGACCACAGCTTCAAAATTTCGCCTAGCAGATACCCTCCATAATCTTGCTTGTGTTGAACTGGAGAGCAGAAACTTGAGGTGTGCTGAACAACGAATTGTAGAAGCGATCAGCATCTACCATAAATCTCGAAAAGTCAAGGATTTGGCAAACAGTTTAATGACCCTGGGTAATGTGCGATCAGAACAAACACGCTTTGCTGAAGCAGAAGATATCTATCTACATACTCTCAGAGACTTTGGAGCAATTTTGACTCAACATCCATTACTGGCCTACCTCCATACCGGATTGGGACATCTTTATGCCAAACAAGGACAGTACCATCAAGCTAGAGAACATTATTGTCACGGGATTACTCACTTAACATCCCTCTATGGAGACCAGAGTCATTTTCTCGCTATTCCTCAAGCAGGTTTAGCAGCCTTAGAAAAACTATTACTCGAAGACTGAATATTATCCCATTGCCAAACCTGATGGCATAATTCCAGTAAGCATTAAGCTAATGCGCTATAGATGGTGCTACTTGAGGTGCTGATGGGCTATGGGTAAGCTACACCCAATTCCAGCACCTAACAACCAACTGCTAATCGCGTCTAAACTAGAGTAGAGAGAAAGTAGGCGCAGGTGGTTGCGGATTCGCATTTTTCTGCGAGTCTGAGGAAAGTCCGGGCTCCCGAAAGACCAAACTTGCTGGGTAACGCCCAGTGCGGGTGACCGTGAGGATAGTGCCACAGAAACATACCGCCGATGGGAAGGATAAAGGTAGAAGGCTCCAGGATGAATCTATTCTTCCTGCCTTTTTCCTAATTCTTTCACAGGTAAGGGTGCAAAGGTGTGGTAAGAGCGCACCAGCAGCATCGAGAGGTGCTGGCTCGGTAAACCCCGGTTGGGAGCAAGGTCGAGAGGAACTACGGTTGGTCTTTTACCAGTTCCGGATATGGAGAACCGCATGAGGCGTCTGGTAACAGCCGTCCTAGATAGATAACCACCCTCTTTAGTAGCTTCTTGATGGTTGCTAGGGAGAACAGAACCCGGCTTATGTCCGACTTTCTCTCAATTTAGCTATTAGTCGTTAGTAATGAGTACTCCCAGCAGACTCTGGTTAGTCACAAAGGACTTTCCGACTCACGACAACAGACACCCATGACCATCAAAGATCCCCGTCGTCAGAAACAACTAGAGAAGTTAGTTCAAAAGTTAGGACTATCTAAAACTACAGCTGTGAATTGGTCGTTGCTAGATTTAGCACTGACTCATTGTAGTATCTCAGCAGAACACAACTATGAGCAGTTGGAGTTTGTTGGTGATGCTGTCATACGTTTAGCTAGCTCAGAATGGCTATGGGAAAATTATCCCAACTCTTCCGTTGGTGAGTTTGCTGCCATTCGTTCTGTACTGGTAAGCGATCGCATTCTGTCTCAACTCGCTCGCAGCTATGGGCTAGAGCGTTATTTACTGGTTTCCAATAGTGCCGCTGGGGACAAAGCTGGGGAAACATCCCGGTTAGCTGATGCCTTTGAAGCAGTATTGGGAGCATTATATTTAAGTACCCATACCCTAGAATTAGTCCGTCCTTGGCTAGACCCTCACTTACAAAAACTAACTACTGAAATTCGTCAAGACCCCGCCCGCCAAAACTACAAAGATGCTCTTCAGGAATGGACTCAAGCTCACTACAAACTGCTCCCAAAGTATCATCTGACCGAAAACCTACAAGTGCATGGGGCAAACAACCGCTTCACTGCCCAAGTTTGGCTACAAAATCGACAATTAGGTGAAGGTACAGGAAGATCGAAAAAAGCTGCGGAACAAGCAGCAGCCAAACAAGCATTTCTGGAATTGAGAGGCGAAACATGAAACAAACCGGAGTAGCGATATTGGGAGCAGGTCGCTGGGGGAAACACTTGATCAGGAATTTCTTGACACACCCTGATGCTTGCTTAGTGGCAGTGGTTGATCCATACCCAGAAACCTTGGCAGCAATTAAAGATAAATATAACCTCGCTCCTGAGGTACGTTTAGCAACAGATTGGGAATCGATACGGGATCTACCAACAATTGAGGCAGTAGTAATTGCTACTCCAGCAGTTACCCATTACACCCTAATTAAGGATGCTCTACAGCAGGGGAAACACGTCTTAGCAGAAAAACCCTTAACCCTTGATGTGGCTGAGTGTCTAGAATTGTGCCACCTGGCTCAAGAAAAGCAGCTACAGCTTATGGTTGACCATACCTATCTATTTCACCCAGCGGTCAAGCGGGCTCAAGAGGTTGTGAACTCGGAATGCTTAGGAGACTTACGCTATGGATACGCTGCCCGTACTAACTTAGGACCAGTACGTCAAGATGTCGATTCTCTCTGGGATTTAGCCATTCACGACATTGCTATTTTTAACTATTGCTTAGGACAGCTACCTGTTCAAGTCCAAGCTACTGGTAAGGTGTGGCTACAGTTTCAAAAAGAGTTTCAAGTTAGCAACTTGCCGGTTACAACAAATAACCTTGGCCAAAAGGCCACGCTACGCGAACAACCTTCAACTCCTCAAGGATTAGCTGACTTAGTTCAGGTCACACTTACCTATCCCACTGGCTTCCAAGCATTTATTCATCTGTGCTGGCTCAATCCAGATAAACAGCGGCGGCTTGGGATTGTAGGAACACAGGGAACCTTGATTTTTGATGAAATGGTTGCCCAAGCACCCCTAACTATCCAACATGGTTATTTTGAACAGAACGGGGAGTACTTTATACCTGGTGGTCAGCATCGTGAAGTTCTTGATCTCGAATCATTTGAACCACTTTATTCAGTATGCGATCGCTTTCTTAATAGTGTCCGCTTGTCCCAACCTTCATCAATATCATCTGGCTGGGTTGGTGCTCAATTGGTACACATTCTCAGTTGTTTAAGCCAATCCCTTCACCAAGGAGGAGTGCCAGTCACTGTTCCCCAGTTGCCGAAATAATTAGCTATTCATTCTGCCTGTAGATGATCACGATAGGTTAATGCCCAGCTTCAATGCTGGATTATTTTCCCAGCGATCCGCTACATGGGCGTAAATACAAGTTGTTCTGGGATCAGCATGTCCCAACAAATCTTGTACTTGCCGTAACTCAGCACCAGAACGAAGAGCTAACGTACCTGCGGTATGTCTCAAACTATGAGCTGATATAGTTCTTCCTGGTGTTTGCTTAAGGTTAGTTTGCTCTAGATAGCTATCCACAACTAACCGAATCCCCCGCCGGGAAATCCGCTTGCCACCCGCCCTATTTCCAACAGCTATAAATAAAGGACTCGATGGTTTGACCACTTCCCCATTTTCTGACCTTGCTTCGAGATAAGCCATTAGCAACTCAGCAAGATCTGGTGTTAATGGAACTATTCTAATATTACGCTTCCCTTCGACCCGAATTCCCAGATTACCCCCCTGCTTAACTACATCAGAGACATTTGCCCGATGTAACTCAATGCTACGGGGACCTTCCAATATCATGATTGCCAGCAGAAGTTTATCCCGCTTTGCCTTAAGGCTACCATCATTGGCTACAGCTGCTAACAACTTCTCAACTTCAGGCTTTTCCAAATAGGTAATCCTTGCCGCCGGGTCCAGCTTTTCCCGTGGCGGTTTCACCCCAAGGGCTGGATTGATCGTAATCAGTCCTTTTTCCACAGCAGCTTGATAAAAACGCTTGACAACTGACAACTTTAGTGATACCGTTGCTGGCTTAAATTTTTTAGTGTCTACCATCCAGCGGCGGTAACGCTTAATGTCCTCTTTAGTAACTGCGGCTGGATGAAGATTTATGCGATCGCACCAGTTCACAAACTGCTGAACCTGGCGGCGGTAGGTATTAACAGTATCAGCCGCAGCATCTCCTGCTGCCACATCGATATCGAGGAAATCAGCAAAAGCTTCTAGTAGGTTTGCTGTAGTAATGGTCAGGTGGTCAGGTTGATGGGTGATTTGGTTTGGGGTATGAGTATTCACGGTGCCATTAACGTGAAGTTGTTAAGCATTTAATACTATTATAGCCTATTTAATACCGATAATCCTCCAACAAGGCACTTCACTATCACTTGATCATAAAGACGTTTGAGCGAACCCTATACTCAGTGCACTTGCCAAAGGCTCTGGCAAAAGAGCGACAGGTAAGTTAGTAGGTGTCAGCCATGTCACCATCGGTCGTTGGCTCAACAATCCTGAGTTTAGAGAAGCTCTTACAGAGGCTGAAGAATCTCTGAAGCAGACACACCAAGAGATTCTTGATACTTACAAAGAAGCCCTCTTGCAAAGTGCGCGATACAGTAATGAATGCATCGAAATCATCATGTCGATTGCTCGGTCAGAGGACACTAGGACATCTGACAGACTCAAAGCTTGTGAGATGGTTATGTCAAAACCTGAAAGACTCATTGACATCATAGAGGATGAAAAGCTCTTTCCAGAAGATGCCGCAAGCTACCAGGAGAATTTGCAAGAATGGTGTACAAAATGGTCTGAAGAACTTTCTAACGAAGGGTGGATACAGATTGGTGTGGATACATGGCTTGAATCTGAAGGAGGCAGCCACCCTATCATTTGTGGAACAGAGCAAGCCTATCGAGAACTTTTAAGGAAGAGAGAGGCATTAAAAAGTACACAACGTTATTATCAGAGGTTCTTAGCCGATTGTGATGAACTTGATGATGAAAATTAAGCGATCTGGTTGCTAGCTTTTCCGTGGCGGTCAATCTTTAGTGAAGCTGGTATTCTCCAGTTACCTCAAACTCCCCTAGAGCATGAATTTCTACCATGAATAGTCAAGGGGGTATAGCGCTTCATGCTGGAGCTAAGGGTAGTCAAGGGG
>NZ_CEYLVT010000011.1:0-39466 GCF_982860115.1 Moorena sp. | reverse complement strand
GCTTATGGGTAGTCAAGGTGGCTTATGGGTAGTCAAGGTGGCTTATGGGTAGTCAAGGTGGCTTATGGGTAGTCAGAGGGTCTATTGATGACTACAACGCCCATACAGTATAGTTTACAGCGATTTATTCGTAACTAGGTTTAGTTGGCTTACAGTGGTTATCATTACTTGACCACCCATGACGAGACGATACTTAGTTAACCTGACTTGACTACTCTTAACCCCTTCATAGAACATCATGCCCACTTGACTACCCATATGACCCTCACGCCACAACCACCGACAATTCATAGAAGTATTGCCTGAAAAATACAATAACCATATAAAAAAACAATGCTTGTTTTTTGGCAATACCCTTATGAATAATGCAGGCTAGCACAGTCTCCAGCGAGCGCCTAGTTGAGTCAACTTTACTTTTCTTTAGAGGCAGCCTCTTAAAGATTGAGGTGATTCTTAACTGCACATAAGGTTGGTTCAATTACCTTGGAATTAAGTCCAGCTTTTTTGATACCTTTCATCGCGCCAGAGATATCTTTGAGACCATGACCAGTAATTATAAGAAGAATTGTCTGGCTAGCACTAACTAATCCCTGAGCAACTGCTTCTAATAAGCCAGCATAAACAGCCGCCGCAGCAGGTTCAGCAAAAATACCTGTTGCTGATCCCAGAGCAGGGATGGCAGCAAGTAGTGACTCATCACTAACTGCCAGAAATTTTCCTTTCGTTTCTGTAACAGCTCTTATTGCCTTCAATCGATCTCTCGGTAAGTTAACACCGATGCTATCTGCTTGAGTATTGGCTTTGATCGGAGGTTTATCCAAAACGGACTCATTATTTTTCCATGCTTCGTAGAGATAAGCACTTTCCTTGGATTGAACTCCGATAAGTTGAGGTATTTTCTCGATCCATCCCAATGCCTGGAGATCTTGAAATCCTTTGTATAAGCCACCAATGATACAGCCATCACCAACACTAACAAAGATTTTATCAGGAGGGTTGTAGTTGAATTGCTCACATATTTCCAATGCAGCGGTTTTTTTTCCCTCACTCATAAAGGGATTGTAAGCTGTATTACGATTATACCAACCAAATTCCGATGCTGCCTCCAAGCAGAGTTCAAAGGCTTGATCATAAGTTCCATCCACTAGCAAAACTGTGCTCCCATAAGCCAAAAGTTGAGCTATTTTGGCCTCCGGTGCAGTCCGAGGTACAAAAATGACATTCCGCTGACCTACACTGGCACATAAACCTGCTAGTGATGCGGCTGCGTTGCCTGTGCTAGCAGTGGTGATGATCTCTGCATGACAGGCTTGCCCTTTAACGATGGCTATAGCACTAGCTCGATCCTTAAAAGACGCTGTTGGGTTACGTCCATCATCCTTGATCCATAGGTTGGGAAGACCTAGTTTTTGCCCTAAGATCTGAGCATGGTATATTGGTGTCCAGCCAATTAGCAGAGGTGGAGTTGGCGCATCAGGCTGTATTGGTAGAAATGGTTTGTATCGCCATATATTGTGTTCCTGACAATTGGCTAACTGATGTTTGGTAAGCTTATTTCTTAGAAAATCATAATCGTAAATAACATCAACAATTCCTTCATTCCCGTGTTTAGGACAAATATATTCAATCTCATGCAGCTGATATTCTTGACCACAAATCAGACATTTATAGCCTAGAACCTGCTTGAGATTTTGAGCATAATTAGTGTGATTGAAGTTACTCATGGGGAAGACAGCCGAAGGATGGAATCACTGTACCAAGATTTCTGGCTATACCCCATTCGTGTACCAGTTTAGCTACTGCTAGATCAAGAATTCCCAGACCAAAGGGACTGAATATTGTAATCGCACTGGGTGTTGGTTTAGCCAGTATCTTACCACATAAAATATCTCCGATTGAACCACGAATAAAGTGTCGATGGTTTATTTTTTGTTCAGCAAGGTGAACGGAAGTTTGAGCACTACAAATATGTTCAACATCATCTACAATATTATCGCAACTCAGAATAACTTCAGGTGAAAAATCTCTGAGGGATATGTGCAAGATATTACTCCCTGGCTGACAAGCAGAAATTTCAAAAATATGAGGGGTTGTTTCTGTTGTAGCAATGGATATTATAGACGTACTGCTTAAGACCGTATTAATATCATTGGCGATTGTTATATTAGGAGTCTCAAAATTTGTCTCACACCGACTTTTATATTGCACTGCTCGCTCGTGATCGATATCAAAAATGACCAAATTCTTAACAGTTGGAAACTCAGCTAAGAGAAATCGGGTAATCTCAAAGTTAATCACGCCACAGGCAATAATGCCGATTGATTCAGGCTGGGTTTCACTTTGCAAAAGCCTCGCAGCCAGCGCTGCACTCGCAGCAGTTCGTTTGGCACTAATCACTGAACCTTCCAAAATCGCTTCAGCAAATCCCGTTTTTACAGAGTTGAGAATAATGACGGCAGAAGCTCTCAACAGACCAAATTGATAATTATCAGGGAAAGATGAAATCCATTTAATGCCTGCTGTTTCAAAACTTTCACCCAAATAAGCTGGCTTGGCAATAATCCGGTTCTTAGGATGATTTGCAAAGCGTAAAAAGGGTGAGGGGGGCAAAGCACTTTCGCCCCGTGCATGGGCGATATAAGTTTGCCGGACGACTTCAATTAATTCTTTTTCCCGTCCAGCTAAAAGTGACAAAATGTCTGACGCACTTAAGACGATGACATCACCAGGCTGTTGCTGTGCAAAACCTTGATAGGCTGTTTCCATAAATTATCAACCTCACCGAATTTGTCTCGAACCCATGTATCCGAATAAACCGTATCCAGGTAACGTTCCCCTCGATCAGGCAAAATAGCAACGCAATTTGAGCCTGCTGGAATTTCTGAGTACATTTTAGCGATCGCCATCGCAATCCCTCCCGCAGAACCGCCTGCCAAAATTGTTTCTGTCCTGGCCAAGTGGCGACAACCTACAACACAGTCTAAACTAGAAACCTGCACAAATTTATCAATCAACTCTGCTTTGCAATGCTCTGGTTTAATCCCAGCCCCTAATCCTGGAATCAGCCTTTCTGCCTGCTCATTACCAGAGATTTTGCTACCCAATGCATCCACAGCAATAACCTTCGTTTTGAGGTTATGAGTGCGACAATATTCCCCACAGCCTCGAATTGTCCCACAGGTACTTGTCGCTACGAATAAATAATCGACCTGTTCACCCAAATCTCTCACAATTTCATCCATAGTCTGGTGGTGTACCTCAGGGTTAAGATAGTTGCCATATTGGTTTGGCCAAAAGCTATTCGGAATCAAATTGCATAGGGTCTTAACGCGGTTCAACCTTGCCTGTAAAAATTCACCTGTAACGGGGTCAGGCTGTTCAATTATGTCAATTTTTGCTCCGTATAGCTTGAGTAATTGAAGATTCTGTGTGGTGGTTTTAGAATCAACAACACAGATAAAGCTAAGGTTAAAATAAGAGCAAGCTTGAGCCAGACCAATGGCCATATTGCCAGAGCTAGATTCGATTACAACTGTATTTGAATCAATCTGACCTGTTTCCAATCCACAGTGGATAATGTTAAGAGCTGGTCTATCTTTGATACTACCACCTGGATTGAGGAACTCTAACTTAGCAAAGATGTTAAATTTGCTATCTTCCCAAAACTTTGATAGTTGAATCAGGGGTGTTTTTCCGATAGCAGATATGATACCCAACCCCATTAAATGTACCTCCTAGATTCAGTTGAGCTTAGCTGATAAGTCATAAGCACCTAAACAAAATTAATTTCCTACTACCAATCTCTGTACCCCTTACATAGTAAGGCTTTGAGTTTTGGAAAATGTGTAATTAATTTTGTGCACCTGCTTAAAATATAATATCATCTTGTTGAATTGAGGATGTTAAGTTATGTATAGTTTTCTAGGACGAGATATTCTTTCACTCAAAGGATTCAATCGTGGAGATTATTTCCGTTTGTTTGAAGTGTGTGCTCAACTTGCACCTATTGCCTATAATCGTCGAAATACAGATTTACTAAAAGAAAAAACATTAGTCACTGCGTTCTATCAACCCAGTACTCGAACTCGTTTAGCCCATGAAGCAGCAATGATTCGTTTAGGTGGCCAAGTCACAGGGTTCTCTGATGTTACCATGACACGGGCAGGCGATTTTTACAGAGAGTCGATTAAAGACACAGTGAAGATGCTGGAGTGCTACGGTGATATAATTGTCATGCGTCACTTTCAACAAGGAGCACCCCATGAAGCTGCGAAATGGGCCTCAGTTCCAGTCATTAATGGTGGCGATGGTTGGGGAGAACATCCAACCCAAGCACTCACTGACCTTTATACAGTGCTTAAAGAAAAGGGTAGAATTGATGGGTTGCGATGGTTGCTAGTTGGGGATATGCGAATGCGATCGATGCATTCTTTAGCCTACGCTTTAACCCAGTTTGATTGTCCAACCACCTTCGTTGCCCCTCCTCATCAGTCTCTCACGACAGAATTTAAGACGGAATTATCACAGCTTAGTTTGGCCTTTGATGAAGCTGAACATGTGGAGCAAGCGATCACTAATGCGGATGTTATCTTAGTCGAGCCTGTTATCCAACCAGACTATACCAAATCCTACGATGATCGAAGTAGTACCAGTGATACACCTGAACTAACACCCACAAACTATAAGATTAGCCATGAATTACTCATGACAAAAGCCAAATCAGATGCCATCTTACTGCACTCCTTCCCTCGCATGGACGAAATTCCCTCTGATGTGGATAATACCCGTTGGTCTCGTTACTGGCAACAAAGTTTTAATGGGGTTGTTGTTCGGATGGGGTTATTAGCCCTGGTACTCGGAGCAATGGAGTAGTTCCCGTGAGTATGGTTACTGATAAGCATAAAAAGGAAAAATTGAGATGGAAATGAATTTACGCGGGCGAGATTTCATCAGTGACTTAGATTTTTCTCGTAAGGAAGTTGAAGCAGTTCTCGAAGTTGCTTTTGATTTGAAGCGAAAGCGGACATTAAAAGAGCCACATCCTTACTTACGGGATAAAACCCTGGCAATGCTCTTTTTTTCCTCAAGCACCCGTACCAGAGGTTCTTTTGAAGCTGGCATGACTCAACTGGGAGGGCATGCTGCCTTTATTGAGCCAGGAACCACTCAAATCTCACATGGGGATAGAGAGAAAGAAATCGGTGAAATCTATGGTCGATACTTTGATGGTATTGCCATCAGACACATTGGGTGGGGAATTGGTAATCAATACCTTAACCACACGGCAGCAGCGGCTCGTGTGCCTGTCCTAAATATGCAGTGTGACGTCTATCATCCATTTCAAGCTCTAGCCGATCTGATGACCATTATGGAGAGTAAAGGACGTAATTTGTCAAAGAAGAAGATGGTAATTTCTTGGGCTTATGCTTCTTCATACCTTAAACCCTTATCAGTTCCCCAATCACTAATCTTACAAATGCCTCGCTTTGGGATTGATATTGCCCTAGCGCATCCACCTGAATTCTCTTTGATGCCTGCTATTCTGGCTACAGCCTATGAACAGTCTCGTAAATACTCGACTAAGCTTGAAATTTTCAATAATATGCAGGAGGCCATACACGATGCAGATATTGTTTATGCTAAGTCTTGGAGTCCTATGTTGACAACAACAGAAGTACAAGAAGGTAGGCAAATCCAGGATCAATATCAAACCTGGATTATGAATGAAGAAAAAATGGCTACAGCTAAAGAAGATGCAATTTATCTGCATCCATTACCTGCTGATCGAAATATTGAAGTGACAGATGCGATCATTGATGGTCCCCAGAGTGTTGTCTTTGAGGAAGCAGAAAATCGTTTACATGTCCAAAAAGCTGTGATGGCACTAACCATGGACTAGCCAATTTTTTCGTGCCTGAAAAATTTGATTTAAGTATAACTGGAGTTTAGAGAGAAGGATTGATGGTGGCGGCAGTGCTGACATTACTGTGGCAAGATGTGGCAGGAGTGACGGAACCTTTCCCCCTAATCCACCCCCAACATATCAGCTATGCTGACCACATCAGAAATGCTTCCTACAGCAGCTTTCCTACTGCGATTAACCACTGGAGTCAGTCCCTGCATGGCGTTGTAGTCTTCAATCCCCATTCCCTCTACAACCTTAGCGATCGCTTTTGGGGTCACCCCAGTTAGCTCACTAATCAGCTTGTTAGTTATGCACCACTTATGCTCTGGATGATTGTAATTCCAGTCCTTAATAGCTCTGACTGCTCGACTGGCTAACTCTCTTGACCTGAGTTCGATATAAGGAAATTGGCTCTTAAGCACTTTCAGTAAGAGGTACAGGATTTTATCCCCTATCCTAAATTTCTCAATTAGTTAAATTTGTTGAGAAATAGGGCGAAGATAAAAAATCAATCAGTAACTTTTTTTTTAATTTAATTAAGTTTTATTAAATAACCGGTCGAAAATTGCTGATCTTAAATAATAGAAACCCCTTTAAATTAAAGTTAAAATGTTATACTAAAAACAATAATCATGATAGATATAGAGACTTTGTTCTGGGAGTTAGACGATTTTTGTAAAGTTTTTGAATTGGGAGTTAAAAGCCAGTTTATTTCTGACAAAATAACCCAAAAAAAAAGAAAAAGAAAAAATCGTCTAGCTTTAAGTGAAGTGATGACAATACTAATTTATTTTCATTGCTCTAATTATCGTTGCTTTAAAAGGTATTATATCAATCACATTGCTAACTATAACTCAAGTCATTTCCCCAATTTAGTTAGTTATAATCGCTTTATTGAATTAATCCCTCAAACCTTAATGCCATTACTTTGTTATCTGAATAGTCGCAAAGGAAAAAATACGGGCATTAGTTTTATTGATAGTACACCTATTCCAATCTGTCATCCAAAAAGAGCAAAAAGAAATAAGGTATTTAAGGGATTATCTGCTTGGGGAAAGAACTCTATAGGTTGGTATTATGGGTTTAAGCTACATCTTATCATTAATGATCAAGGAGAATTATTAGCCTTTCAATTGACACCAGCCAATGTGGATGATCGAGTACCAGTACCCAGGCGATTCACAAAATTTAGAGGGAAGACTTTTTGGAGATAAAGGATACATTTCCAAGAAATTATTTAAAGAGTTATCTTTACACTCCCTCAAGCTGATTACTCCTTTTAAGAAAAATATGAAGAATCAGCTAGTTGAGTTGTGGGAAAAATTTATGCTAAGAAAACGTTCATTGATAGAAACCGTTAATGACCAATTAAAAACTATTTATCAAGTTTCTCATTCTCGTCATAGAAGTGTCTCTAACTTTATGGTAAATATGATAGCTGGTTTAGTAGCTTATACATTTCAAAACAAAAAACCTTCTTTAAAGGTAGAGAAAACTGAACAGGAAAATCTACCCGCTTTAGTCGGGTAATTTTTCCTGAATCTAATTTTTTTTATAGGTTTTAATTTAGCCTAATTTAATAAATTAAGATTAGTTTTTTGCTGGTGTTTATTATCAATAATTACCCTTAATTGACCTAAGTCTTTTCTGGCTTGGTTTTCAGTGTCCCTTTCTACATCGAACTCAGGTTTTTATGCATAACCGACTAACCATAAAGGCTTCACTATCCTTACGGTAACTTCTGACTCTGTTCCCTTGACAGAATCTTGATAATAGAACTACTTCCCATGACAGTCAGTCTTTAACTTCCCGTTATTTTTGCTAACAAAATAAAAAATAATAAAAAGTGAATTTTAAAGGGAATTAGAGGCAAAAAAGAAATACCAATAATCCCGATTAAAGGAATTAATTATTTAATCAAATTGGTTCTTCAGTACCTACTATGCGCTCATTTCCAGTTAAAAAAACTCATAAAGCTTGCTGAATAAGGGTTATAAGGCAATTTAACTAATAAAATTTTCTGAATACTGCCTCTTTACCCTGCTCCGTTCGCGTAGCGTGGCCAACGGCCTCAGTCCCTGCTCCGAAGTCCCTTTGCCAAAGTGTTTATTTAGCATAACAAGTACGGAAGAGCCATCAAATTGCAATTCAACAATCGTTAAAATCAAATCAGGGACAACAAGCATGCTTGTTGTCCCTGAAGGGTTGAAGATTGTTCCCGTAGCGTGGCCTTAAGGCCTACGGTTAGTAGGTTCCGTAGGGTGGACGGAAGTCCAAGGTTGGAGGGTTGCTCTTGGCCAAGCGTCCCTTTTAGGGACGGTTATACCAAGCTCGATCGCTTCTCCAGAAAATCCAGTAGAATACGCTGATGAGCAGGACCAAGGGGTCGCACCTGACCAGCCTTGGCAGAATAAGACTCGCCCTGACGAATCTGCTCAGGAGTTAACAACCCCATATCCCAGCCTTCCCCTAAGACCAACTGTGAGATTTCCACGGTCAGGGGTACTGCAAAAACATGACGTAACACATGGGGTTCAGGATAATGGCCAAACAAAGATGCTGAGGGTAGTGCATAGCTAATTTCTTCCACCAATTCCCGCTTCAGAGCTTCGATTGGCGTTTCTCCCGGTTCGATGTGTCCCCCAAATAAACCCCACAAACCGGGGTAAAGAATACCAGGAATATTGTCCCGTAGCTGCATCAGGAACTGACCTTGCCGATATAGAATAGCGATCGCTACTTGAACTTGCTTACTGCTCATCTGTTGGTGCTGGAAGTAAGGGGGACTTGGGTTGATAGACTTGCCGTTTTAGCTGCTCAAGCTCTTGAACAAAGAATTCACCCAAATCTTGTCCAGCGATGGGAATGCTTTGAAATTGAGGCTTACCTTGGATCAAGACTTGATCACCGATATTGGGCAAAGTTCCCTGAGAGACTACCCAAATGGTACTAGTGGCATCTTTGAGTTCATAAGCATTCGCATCTAAAAGTGGTGCTTGATTAGTAACTTTACCCCGAAGGTAGACTGTATCGATAGTATTCTGATTTTGTGGTATATCACGGATTTTTGTGACCTTTACACCAGGGTAGCTAATATTAAGCTGATGAATGCCATTATGGGCTAAGGGACTACAGCCAACAGTCCCTGCTCCTACAAGTAAAACCCAAAACGGTAAAAGAGTTGACCAATACTTAGTTGGCATATTGAAATCCTATGATGTTTTCAGTTGTCAGTTGCCAATGAACTCTGTTTGGAGGAGTGAAAAAGGAAGTAGGTTTAAACTTTAATGTTCGTGCCCCAGCCTCAAGTAAGTCGCTCCATGCATCTACAATGTTCTAACCCAAGTAGGCAGCATCTGTACACCCGTCTACACTGTTTAACCCAATTGACCAATGATCAACATACTTGATGGTAAGACCATAGCTAAAAAAATTCAGACCCAGCTGCAAGAACAGACACAGAAGCTGACGTTGAAACATGGACGACCACCTGGATTAGCAGTGTTGATGGTAGGTGACAACCCTGCTAGCGCTGCCTATGTTCGTAATAAGGAACGTGCCTGTGGTAAGGTGGGGATTGCTTCTTTTGGTCGTCATTTTCCCAGTAACACGTCCCAAGCAGAACTCGAGCAAACCATTAACTCCCTCAATCAAGATCAGCGTGTAGATGGAATTCTGGTCCAGCTGCCCTTACCCGACCACCTAGATGCTGTTTCATTACTGCACCAAATCCATCCGGATAAAGATGTTGATGGATTACACCCTGTTAATCTAGGTCGTCTGCTCAGGGGAGAGCCTGGTTTACGTAGCTGTACACCAGCAGGCATCATGCACCTGTTGCAAGAGTACCAGATTAATTTGTCTGGTAAACAGACAGTAGTGGTAGGACGTAGTATTTTAGTAGGTAAACCTCTAGCACTGATGCTACTAGAAGCCAACGCTACAGTAACAATTGCTCATTCGCGCACCCAAGATCTGGGGGAGCTGACACGTCGCGCTGATATTTTAGTAGCAGCTGTCGGACGACCTCAACTGATTACCAGGGACATGGTAAAACCAGGTGCTGTGGTAATTGATGTTGGTATCAATCGCGTTAGTGATCAACAAGAAAAATCTCGTCTTGTAGGAGATGTCCACTTTGACTCTGTTCAGGAAACTGCCCGATATATTACCCCTGTCCCTGGTGGCGTCGGACCGATGACAGTGGCTATGCTACTAAATAATACAATCCTTAGTTATACAAAGAGGTATTGTTGAACAGTTTTGCTCTCGTGAAGATTGATAACAATCAATCAATTAAACCGTTGTTTATGAGTAAAGTAATTTCAGTTCACAGCAAGCTAGGTCAACAAAAGAACTAATTAAGAAAACTGAAAGCTATAAAATATAAAATTATTATAAATCTGTGTTGTTTGTTTAAGAACAGATTAAATGTTGGGTTTGAAAGGGTTAGACTTTAGTTTAGCGCCACTGATAAATTTCAAAACTCGACAATCCTAAATACCATCAGTAAAGAGTTTTGTCCATCAAACGAGAAGCACCAGAATTAGACAAGGTAGTTTCAAGAAGACCCCCAGCCCCGTAAAATTGTTAGAGGAATCAGATAATCAAGGAATCAAGGCATGGTAGTGACGGAGGGGCGACCTACCCCCAAGAGGGAATCCCCAAGTTTAGACTTAGTAACTTACTTAAAAGAGCGAAAGGCTCTAATTGAGTCAGCTTTAGACCAGGCTCTGCCCCGAATGGAGCCCGACAAAATTTACGAGGCAATGCGTTATTCTCTTTTGGCTGGAGGTAAACGCTTGCGCCCGATTCTGTGCTTAGCTACCTGTGAACTGATGGGTGGCACAGTGGAGATGGCAATGCCAACCTCCTGCGCTCTGGAAATGATCCATACCATGTCATTGATTCATGATGACCTACCAGCAATGGACAATGACGATTACCGTCGGGGTAAACTAACTAACCACAAAGTTTTTGGTGAGGACATTGCCATTCTCGCAGGTGATGGTTTACTAGCTTATGCATTTGAATATGCTGCGGCTCAAACTAAAAATGTACCAGCTCCCCAAGTTTTGCAGGTAGTTGCTTGGTTGGGTAAAGCAGTTGGGGGATCCGGATTGGTTGGGGGTCAAGTGCTTGATCTCGAATCAGAAGGTAAGTCGGATATTAAAGAAGAAACGCTCACCTTTATCCATACTCATAAAACTGGTGCTTTGTTAGAAGCCTGTGTAGTTTGTGGTGGAATATTGGCAGGGGCAACGACAGCTAACTTACAAAGGCTATCCAAATATGCCCAAAATATTGGTTTAGCATTTCAAATTGTCGATGACATCCTAGACATAACTGCTACCCAGGAGGAACTTGGTAAAACAGCAGGTAAGGATCTTAAAGCACAAAAGGCAACTTATCCTAGCCTCTGGGGGCTAGAGGCATCAAAAGCCAAAGCCCAGGAGCTGGTGAATGAGGCAAAAGCTCAAATGGAATCCTTTGGGGAAAAGGCTCAACCCTTGATTGCGATCGCTGATTTTATTGTGAATCGCACTCATTAAGGTACTTGGTATTGGGGTAAGGCCAACGACAGTTAAAGGATGAAGTGTTTAATACTAGCCTACAGGAACACCAAAAACAAATATACTTCATCCTTAATTATACCCTAGAAGGGAAGCTATCCAGGGAACATACTTCATAATAAATACTTAATCCTTCATACTTCATCGTTTCCCCAATGCTGAGTTATCGATGACCAATGACCAATTTAAAATAAATAATTATGCAGGACTTTAGCGACATCCTAAACAACCAGGTGTTGCTGGTTGCGCTCATTGCTTGTCTGGTGGCTCAACTATTTAAGTTTTTGGTTGATCTAACCAAAAATCGCAAACCTAATCTTCGGGTACTGATGACTGCTGGTGGAATGCCTAGTTCTCACTCAGCACTCGTCACTGCCTTGGCATTTGGTGTAGGACAAACAGTAGGATGGGCTTCTCCAGAGTTTGCGATCGCTTTAGTGTTTGCCATCATAGTCATGTATGATGCTGCTGGTGTCAGGCAAGCTGCCGGTAAGCAAGCTCGCATTCTCAACCAAATTATCGATCAGTTTTTTAGCGAAGACAAAGAGTTGAAAGAAGACCGCCTTAAAGAATTATTAGGTCATACACCCTTTCAGGTGCTTGTTGGTTTGGTGTTAGGTATCGCTATTTCTTGCATAGCAGCAACAGCTTATTGATAGTGTTAATTAGTAATTTTCCATTACCTAGTTACATTACCTAGCTAAAAGGGAACTAGTTAAAAGCGAACCACCTTACGTTTTAGTAAGGTAACTCGGCGACTATCAACAACCATTGCCCAAAAACCCTCTGCGCTCAGTCGCCTTAAGATTGAGTTAGCTTGGGTTTCACTAGTTGTGTGTACTGTCAGTAAGTAAGGTCGCTGAGCATAAGAAACCAAGCCAACATTGACGCCCAGTAGTTGCTCTAGTCGGGATGCCACTTCTGGTTGATTGAAATAGTCCACCAAAACCGCATAACCATCACCCAATCCCTGAGGAGTATAACCTGGTATAGTAGTAGGCTGTATAGTAGTAGTAGCTTGGCTTGAGGGTGGAGATTGAACTACAAAAGCTGAGTATCCAACTACCTGATCCAGATAGCGTGCCCAATCTTTGGCATCGTTAATCCCTCTGAAACCGCCAACCCGAGTTACTCTATCTTCCAAATATTGACAAAAATCCGTTTTTGCGCTATCAGGTAAAATTCTTTGAATTTGTTCGTGATTTTTCCTAATTCGGCTAAGCACTAACAAAATGTACTCGCCGTTTTGTGGTGGTTGGCATTGAGGAGTTATTGGTTGAGCATAAACCGAATCAAAGACACCACCAACTAAAGCAGCCAGTGCTATCGAGACAATTTGTAAAATAAACTGTATTGTTTCCCTGGTCATAGATGATTAGATAGTAGACCCATAGCCACTGCCTTGGAAGCAAAAAACTAACCATCAAACTGATGCCAGAGACGCTAGAGGGTCAGGTATACTATCTGATGGTGCCTGAAATTCACCAGTTTTGACAAATTCTAGGCGCAGCTTTAACCAGGTGATGAACTTAGAATTAGTAGAAATGATCGCCGTTGCTGCTTGCGGACATTCTTGCTTGACCTGGGACATTTGGGCACTTTCCAAGAATGCTGGCTGGTTGACTAACCAAAAGTCTATTTCTTTTTCCTGTTCATGGTAGTGCCTGGTACGTTCCCGAAGGACTTCCTCAAATGGTTCTTCTTCAAGGAACTTTTGACTGGCTAAAACGTAGTAGTAAGTTTGCATAGTTTCATTTACTGAGGAAAGCTCAAAATTTACCTTGCATCGCTTGTTTCATTTCTCTGACCGCCCGTTCTATACCTACCAGAGATGCCCTAGCAATGATGCTATGACCAATATTGAGTTCTTCCATACCTTCGATACAAGCAACCGGGTAAACATTCCAGTAGGTAAGACCATGACCAGCATTGACTCGTAAGCCAGCAGCAATCGCTTGTTGGCATCCGGAGGCCAAAACTTTTAATTCTTTAGCCTGAGTGACTTCATCAGTAGCTTCTGCATAACTCCCAGTGTGCAGCTCAATAAATTTAGCTTTTGTTTGAGCAGAAGCATCGATTTGGGCAGGATCAGCGTCTATAAATAAACTAACAGGAATGCCAGTGCTCTGTAACTCGGCTACAACCTCACTAAGGCGAGGCATTTGCCCTGCTACATCTAGCCCTCCCTCGGTAGTCACTTCTTCTCGTTTTTCTGGTACCAGGGTAACGTAATCGGGTTTGACATCTAGAGCGATCGCTACCATTTCATCGGTAGGTGCCATTTCCAAATTCAGATGAGTTCGCACCGTTTGTCTTAACAGAGCAATGTCCCTCTTTTGAATGTGACGTCGGTCCTCTCTTAGATGTGCGGTGATGCCATCCGCACCAGCAAGCTCTGCCAACACCGCTGCTGCCACTGGGTCAGGTTCTACAGTGCGCCGTGCCTGACGAATTGTGGCAATATGGTCGATATTTACACCCAGTGTTAGCACTAATGTTTTTCTCCTGGATTTGACATCCTATGATGACCATACCGCAGCTTGGTCTTAAACTCCAAGGCTTTACAACCTTAACTTCGAGCAACATATCTTTTTATATAGTAACAGGGGAAGGTAACGTCTAGATAGATTGTCTATCAAGCCTCTAAAAGACAATCCCCCGTGAATTAGAAAGCCCCTCGCCAGGGTCTAAGCAGCGAGGGGTAGTTCACCTAAAATTCTTAATGTTAGGATTAGATGCTTCTAGGTTGGAGTTGGTCTGAGGATGGTAATTTGACATTCCAGGCCAGTCCTAAGCGCTGAAGCAGCAGGATGAATAACCAACCCAGGTCAAGTTGCCACCAATAATGTCCAAATCTTGCTGAGTTGGGAAAAGCATGGTGATTATTGTGCCACCCTTCACCAAGGGTCAAGATGGCGACGATAGGATTGTTCTTGCTCATATCAGAGGTAGTAAACAGCTCTTTTCCCCACAGGTGGCAAACTGAGTTGACACAAAAGGTGATTTGACGGACCAGAAAAATCCGAAATGCTCCGCCCCAGATTAAACCACCTAAGACTCCTGAGACAGAACCAGTCAAGACTCCACCCAGGAAACCAGGAATTAACAGGGACAGCAATACCCAAAAGACGTAGAGGTTGTCTATTCTTCGGATCAGCTTGTCCTTGATTAGGTCAGGAGCATACTTATAGGGAGGCTGCCAATCCACATTCACAATCCAAGCAATATGAGAATGCCAAAACCCTTGGATAAATCCCCAAAATCCTCCCTGGTGAAGATGGGGTGAGTGAGTGTCTCCGTCTTGGTCAGAGTAAAGATGATGGCAGCGATGATGGTGAACCCAGCTAGTGACTGGTCCTTGAGCTGCCATACATCCAGCAATGGCTAAGAATGCCCTTATAAAAGGTCCAGTCTGAAAGGCACGATGGCTAAAAAGCCTGTGATAACCGACGGTAATCCCGATGAAATTCAGGATGTACATCCCGAGAAAAAGGCCAATATCGAGAGGCTGGACGTTCAGTTTCTCAAGGAACATAACTACTATCGCAGCGATTACTCCCAAAGGGGACATGGCGATAACGGTAGTAACTACAGTTTTCTGAAGTGTGCTGACTTGTGGGGCAGTAGATGAAGAGATTGACACTTGTGTTGTTTCAATAAAATACTAATACACCAAAACTAAGCATATCCGATTGCTTGTCAGTCTGGCGCTGTTTGGACTCTAGCTCCGTGCTTACCACGAAGGCTATCAACTGGGATTTTTGGATTTGGGATGGTTGTATTGTCCACTAAATCCTCCAATTCCAGTGCTTTAAGTTACATTTGGGTTAATCCTGACTATTGGTCATGGGTGACCTATTGCAGCTAGCTAGGGATTGGTGTTGATTTCAATCAATTTATTCCTTGAGGATAAACCTGACTTAATTTGGATACTAGACTTTGGCACCTTAAAACTTTGAGCCAGCAACTCAATTAGCTCCTGATTGTCAAAGCCCATCTACAGGTGGTGACTTCAAATGCACCTTGAGTGTCCCATCGTCTGAGTCTTCTATCTTTTGATGTTTAGAGCTGATTCGTAAACTCGCACTAAACCTTTTAGGATAAGGCTTGCGTCAACATAGAACAATTGAACTATTTAATAGCTAAAAGACAATCATAGCAAGGCTTTCATACTTCTTAAGATTTACTTTACGAATTAGCTCTTAGAATTGGGTTTAACTTGAACTCGCCTCTTCATCAATGAAAGTTTCTTCAAAAATCCTTTGGCTTCTGGCTATGGGAAGTTTTAATTTAGTCACCGTTTACCAGAGTAGCATACTGATCCGGATTAGCTCTGGTAAGTGTCAATAGTTCTGTTGCGATACTCTTAAGGCCAAAGGCCACGCGGGGCGCGTTCAGAGCCGCTACGCGTGGCCAAAGGCCACGCGGGGCGAACGCATACCCTAATTCGAGCCAAACCATTGGAGTCAAACGACTGCGGCAATCGCGGTAAATTTCTTAAGTCATCTTGCCCCTAAAAACTTGACGCTTCATTATTGTTATGTTACAAATGTATTATGCGAGTAACTCAAGCAACTCATTATTTTTTGGGTTTAGCTTGTCCTGTAGCGGGTAGCTCAATGGGAGAGCGCCAATTTTGCCCGAAAGGGCCGAAGAATTGAGGGTTATCGTCTTCCAAACGAACCCCACCCTTGATTCACTGGAGGTTGCGGGTTCAAATCCCGCTCCGCTACACCAACAAATCATGGGGCAGGTAGCTCAATGGTAGAGCAGATGGCAATATCCTTACATCTTTGATTCACCCCTTGCCTGGAAAGGCTGAAGAATTGAGGGTTATCGACTTTTAAACCATAGTGATGCAGGTTCGAGTCCTGCCCTGCCCCCTTCCTATTTGCCCCGATGGGGCCGGAGGGTGAAGCCATGAATTACCAATTCTTTACCAGAAAACAGACTAGCACACCCCAAAGCCAACCGATTCCTGGACGGGAAAAGGAGATGATTCAGGGACGTTCTGGGGGCTTCATGTTCAATGCTGGAACTTGGAAACTGTTGCGGCGTTGCTTGTTAGTTGGTACAGCTCAAAGTACTTACTATGCAGGTAACAAAGAACTCACTGATGAGTTTGTCGAAGTAGTTTTCAGAGCAACCGCTGAAGACCCCAATCGGGTGTCGGAAGAAATCTTGTACGCTAGCAATGGTCGTGCCATCAACAATAGTGCGCCAATTTTTGCCCTGGTACTACTGTCGATGGCAGAGCAACCAGTAGCTAAAAAAGCGTTTCAGGAAATATTTCCCCAAGTGGTGCGTACGGCAAGTCACTTTTATGAATGGCTGAGCTATACCAAATCTCTGCGGGGATTTGGTAAGGTGGTGCGGGAAGTGGGGAAGAATTGGCTTTCACAGCCCGATGCTAAGAAATTAGCTTACCAACTGCTGAAATACCAACAGCGTCATGGTTTCTCTAGTCGAGATGCCCTGCGACTGTTCCATGTCAAGCCACCGACAGAAGACCACCGACAGCTGTTTGAATGGGTAGTCAAAGGTTGGGAAGAACTGCCTAAGGACATTCCTTCCCCAGTACTGGCTCAGATTTGGTGGTATGAGTGGTTAAAGCGAAATCCAACACATACCCATGAAGCAATTGCCAAGGGTCGTTTGACTCATGAAATGGCTGCACCTGTGGGCAAAATGGACAAGCAGGCATGGCAGTTGCTGTTCAATGAAATGCCGATTGGCGCGATGCTGCGTAACTTGGGTTCTCTGACTGAGCTGGGCGTGCTGCAAGCCGATGCACGGGAGAATATCGATCGGATTGAACAGATTATCAATAATCAGGAGCATCTGCACAAAGGAAGGATTCACCCGATCGATGTCCTGAAAGCTCTCAAAACTTACGAATCTGGTGGACGTTTGGGGCGAAGCAAGAAAACTTGGACACCTGTTCCGCGTATCGTGGATATTTTGGAAAAGGCAGTTGAGCTGTCGTTTGAGGTAGTCGAAGCCACTGGCCAGGTGTTTATGCATGCTGTGGACATTTCTGGCTCCATGTCTTACGGGGTGGTGGATTCGGTAGGACTTAGTTGTTGCGAGATTGCGACAACTATGGCACTGGTAACCGCAAAAACTGAGAAAAACTACATGATTCGCGGTTTTTCTACCAAGTTCCGGGATTTGGGAATTACTAAGAAAGATAGCTTTAGTTCTGCGATCGCAAAAGCTAGCAATCAAAACTTTGGTGGCACCGATGCCTCAGTTGCCTATGATTGGATGATTAAGAATAAGTTCAAAGCCGACGTAGTTTGTTTTTGGACAGACAGTGAAAGTTGGGCAGGACGGCGTCATCCTACCGAAGCACTAGCTGAGTACCGCCAGAGGGTTAACCCTAATCTGAAAGCGGTGTATGTGACCCTTACTCCTTATCGGATTACCCTGGTTGACCCCAAAGATCCTCTATCTTGGGATTTCGCTGGGTTTGATCCAGGGGTACCTCGCTTGATTCAAATGTTGGCTACCGGGGAAATTTAAATTAAAGGGAAGCTAAACTATACCCCACCTTCATTCATCCTTTCCTCATTCATAAGCTGTCGGGCATTTAAAGGGCATTGTCTTGATGCAAAGCGCGAGTGATGCAAACCCCCGTGGGAGCGACTGCATCGGTTTATTAAATCAAAAAAAAACCTGAAACTCTTGTCCGTGTCTTGATGCAAAGCACGAGTGGGGCAAATCGCGGCATGAAGGCGCACCCGTCGCTTCAGCATAGCTGCCAAATGCCTAACAGCTTACGACATCAAAGTAGATTCAAACTCTTACTAGAAAACTGATAGGAGTAGAATAGAGGACAGCACTAAAAACGGGGTTGTGGAGGGAAGAACGTTGGATGAGCTGAGAACTGCGTTAGAGTTAGCAACCGTTGAAGAATTACAACAAGTGACAGACATTCTATTTTGTCGTAGGTTTAATCCCTTAGATTACCTTCAGGTCCCTGAGCCAATCGATATCCAAAGCCAAAACCATGAAGCTTGGTTGGATTCCCTAGAAGAGCGATTTCGCTTCTTGGCAGCAGATGGAGTAACAGTACTCAAGGGACGCACGAGTGAAGTAACCTACCGACAAGCCCTGATTCAAGTTTGTCGTTACCTGAAAATCCCTTACTCTCAACGTCTGACTACAACTGACTTAGAAGCAGAAATATTTCTTCACCTAATGGGGAAAACCTGGAAACGCTTACCAACCCAAGAGCAGCAATCCCTAACAGTACAGGTACAGAAATCCTTAGCTAAGTCAAAACTCCCTGAACCCTTGCCTGTTCAAATCCAGCACAATCCTATCGAGTTTTTACTCAAAGGAGGTAGCGCCCTAGCATTGACCTCGATTCTGAAGCCAATAATACTACAACAGGTGGCACGCCAGTTTGCCCTACATTTCGCTCGCTATCAGGTTGCTAAACAAGCCCTAGTGAAGGGAGGTTTGGCAGCAGCAGCTCAGTTTCAGAACTACTTTACACTACAAACAGCACGACAGGGAATGGCACTAAGTGCTGCTCGTTATGGAGTTACTAGGAGTGTTTTTGCCTGCCTAGGTCCGGTCATGTGGAGCTATTTCTTTGTTGACTTAGGCTGGAGAGCGATCGCAACCAACTACGGTCGGATTATTCCAACAATCTTAACCTTAGCACAAATTCGCCTGACTCGTGCTGAGTGCTGGGAACCAGTTTAGATTGATAGTAGTGGTTAGTGGTTAATTGGTTCTTGGGAAAGAATAGACATTCAGACAATCACCTACAAATAGCTTGGAACTGCGCTAAGCTGGGAACTCTTATCTTTCCCCTATTTCCAGCTTTAGGCGCAGTGGGGTTAGTTCTAGCTGTGGGAGATACTTGGCGGCAAAATTACGCCAGTATGATCTCAAAACCCCTAAACTGGGGCTTAGCTATTTTGAGTATCTGGTTGCTCATTACTACTAGTTTAGCCTATAACCCCACAGAAGCATTCCTAGGTTTAGGGAATTTTCTACCATTCTTAGCAGTTTTCGCTGCTTTCTCTAGCCTCATCCAAACCCCAGCACAGCTGAGGCAATTAGCCTGGATTCTAGTTATTCCTTCCCTAGCAGTAACCATCCTGGGTTTTGCTCAGATGCTTTTGGGTTGGACTAGCCCAAAACTATTATCACTAGTCTTTGGTTCAACCTTGGTAGCTAACGGTAATCCTCCAGGTCGGATGGATTCAGTGTTTTTGTATGCCAATATCCTAGCCGCTTATCTACAAATACCATTAATTTTAGGAATAGGGCTGTGGATTGAGAGGTTTCAAGGGAGGCGTTGGATCTCGCATCGATTTGATTATCCGCTGTTGTTCTTGAGTGTGGTGGTGATCGGTAATGCGATCGCATTAGTTTTGACCAACTCCCGCAATGCTTGGATAATCGCTGTTTTGGCTTGCCTTGCCTTTGCCCTTTACTTAGGTTGGTACTGGCTGGTGACAGCAGTTACTGCTGCTGTTGGTAGTATTCTGTGGGCATCATTTGGTCCAATGCTAGGGCGTCAATGGCTGCGTAGTATTGTCCCAGCATACTTTTGGATGCGATTGTCTGACCAGTTGTATCCCGACCGACCCATCGCTACCTTGAGGACAACCCAGTGGAAATTTACTTGGTCAATGATTCAGGAACGTCCCTGGTTTGGTTGGGGGTTACGCAATTTCACTCCTCTTTACCAGTCACAAATGGAAGTCTGGCTTGGTCATCCCCATAATCTACCTCTAATGTTGACTGCTGAAACTGGGATCCCAGGCACACTGATGTTGAGTGGATTAGTTTGCTGGATCATGGTTGAAGGTATCGAACTATTAAGGGTTTGGTCAACCGTTGCGACCACTACCACTAGACAAGATTGGCATCAAGACAACTTAATTCTGTTCAGTTATCTGGTGGCTTTTGGCAGCTGTACTCTATTCAATCTGCTGGATGTAACTCTGTTTGATTTTCGGGTTAATACCTTGGGGTGGCTGTTGTTGTCAGCAATTCGTGGTGTGGCATGTCACATTTAACCTAATTTAGCTACCCCGGCTATCATCCCGACACCATAATCTTTGATTTGGTGTCGGGATGATAGCCGGGACAGGGTTTATGTAAATTAACAGTTATCATTCACCTGGTTTGTGTTAAGATATTTTGATGGCACTAATCATGAACTACACTTATCGAATTTATCCAGATACAGCTCAAGAGGAATTAATGTTGAGTTGGCTAGAAACTTGCCGACGACTTTATAACCGTTGCCTGCGAGACTTAAAGGACTGGATGAATAGTCGGAAGTGTGCAGTTGATCGGTGCTCGCTTAATAGGGAATATATCATGTCGCCTGACATTCCATTCCCCGGATACAGGTCACAGAAGCGACAGTTAACGCAATGGAAAAAGACTGAATCTGACTTGAAAGAAGTTCACTCTCAAGTCACTCAAGATGTCATTAAGCGATTACATACTTCTTGGGAGTCGTTCAGACAAAGAGGAAAAGGTTTTCCACGATTTAAAAAGTACGGTCGCTATCAATCGTTTTTGTTTCCTCAGTTTGCGACTAATCCAATTAAGGGGGATCAAATCAAACTACCCAAGATTGGGCTTGTAGATCTGAGATTACATCGAGAAATCCCTGAAGGATTTCAAATCAAGACTGTACGAGTTGTATCAAGATGTCGAGGAACAAAATGGTTTGTTGTTATCACCATTCAAGCTGATGTTTGTGTTCCGGAAAACCAGGCTTTTGGACGAGCAATCGGAGTAGATGTCGGGTTGATTGATTTCCTAGCTACATCAGATAATTTAACGATTCCTAGACCGAGGTTTTTCATAGACCTACAACGCGAGCTGAAATTGCTGCAACGTAGAGCATCTCGAAAAAAGAAACGGTCTAAGAATTACGAAAAAGCACAAATCAAGGTAGCACGGTTACATCACCAAATTGGTAATACCCGTAAAGATTTTCACCTTAAAGTTGCACATCAACTCTGTGACCAGGCTGATTCAATTTTTGTAGAAGACATTGATTACAGAGTAATGGCAAAGGGCTTTCTGGGTAAGCATTCTCTTGATGCTGGCTTTGGTCAGTTCAGAGAATTATTGAAATGGGTATGTTGGAAACGAGGAAAGTTTTTCGCAGAAGTTGACCATAAAGGGACATCAAAGCAATGTCCTGAATGTGGAACCGAGTGGGATAATAACCTCTCAATCCGTTGGCATACCTGTGATGAATGCGGGTATTCCAACCATAGAGATGTCGCTTCAGCCGAAGTAATGCGTAATCGTGGAATCAATAAGTACCCAAGGACAATTGGGGAAAGGAAACTGTCTGCTGATAAGTCCGTGTCTGCCGAGGCTTCCTCGGCAGTTCATACCGGACGTAGCGTACTGTCGGGGGTTTTGTACCTAGATAAGTGCTACGCAGAAACTCTTAATCGTGAGGTTAAGAAGCCCGCGCCGTAATCAAAGATTGGGCGTCGGGAGTATGTCACTTCTTGATATTGCAATTAGCTAAACCTTAGTTAAAAAGGAATGGTTTAACCACGGGTCAGGATAACCGTTCCCATGCTCACTATAATAGGTGAAGTTAAGCTTAGTTTACCGGAATTGTTAGGTTTTGTGCCAAGATTAAAGGATCAGGCTCCTTCCAAATGTCACAATAATCGAAAGCGTTGTCTAACCAGTTAGGATAAAACTGAAGTGGCACAAGATCGGGTCAGACAAAACATTAGGAATCGCGAAAGCCCAAACTCTACGAGTTATTACGAAATACTGGGATTGCACCCTAGTGCATCACCCATAGCTATCCGACGTGCCTATCGGCAACTCAGTAAGTGCTATCATCCTGATACAACCGACTTACCCACTGAAACTGCCACGATTAAATTCCAAAAGCTGAACCAAGCCTATGCTATCCTGAGTAATCCAGAGCGACGAGCAATCTATGACCAAAAAATTGGTTATTCCCGCCTCAATGTGATTCAGCCACCCCCTAGTTTAAACAATCCGGTTAATCAAAAGCCACCAAGCTCCTCGTCCTCAGCTTATCTTGATCCCACTGACCGCCCCCTTTCAGCTGGGGAGATCTTTGTCCTATTCATTTTAGGACTAACCTTTTTAGGCTGCTTACTACTAGCCATAGCTATTGGATTAACCCAAGGTGAAGCTGCTCTGCTAATTTCTAAACCCAGTGGTCATGATTTGCTTACTTTACCCGAGATTAATTCTATTCAACAGGCAAAACCTGAGAATTTGGATAGTCAAATACCGGTTAATAACCAATCAGCCCAAAATACCCAGATAACCCATTCCTCAGAATAACTGATCAAGAATAACTTATAATATTAAGTCTGGATAATCCCTTATAATAGGGTTTATCCCATAAATGTTAATTGTCTTAAATGTTAATTGAAAATTGTCACGTGACCATTGACAATTTTCAATTTCATCAAAGAATTGGGTCTGAAACCCCGTCCTTATAGGACGGCTTTGTGTTAGATTTCTAGAAGACGCAATGACCTGAAAAGGTAAGGTGAAACTCCTAGCAGTGGGACGCCTTGGTTAAATGGTAGTTACTCGAAATGGGGACTCGGTCAATGACTCCAATTCCAGCCCAATGCCACGCAAAAGGCGCGACGATTACGCGAATTTAATTCTTCAAACGGAAAGCGCGCCTGAGTCTTTTTGGTGAGCGTTTCAAATTACTTCACAAAAGTAGACTCAATGACATTTTTGTCGGAGAGGGTAGAGGCAATTGGCACCGCCAAGTGGACTATCAACCCCATGTTGGTAGTTGTTACGAGCAATGCCCCAAAAGGGTACCTCCTCTAAAGAATCCTCGCGCGTTCACGCCGAGGAGTGTCAAACTGATGTACCACCAATAATTATAAATAGTTAACCGGACACGATATGACACTTCCGCCAGGTGATACCCCCTTGTATAACCACCCTCTACCTGAAATAGAAAGTTGGCTGAAAATACTAGGATGTGAACAAGACAGTAATGATCTACATTGCTGGCGTGTTGATCGACCTACCTGGAAAGCAGAACTTTGCCTTGAGGTAGAGGAGTTAATCGTGCGCTACCTCAAGTCTGGGGAAGATGGACAAGATATTCAACGATCTTTCAAGTATTCCCTCAGCCGCAAAGATATAGAAGATGCAGTTTTCTGTGGTCCTTAGTGGGTGAAGGGTCTGCGGTCGTTGAAAGTTATAAGGTTGTCCCTTGTAGCGTGGCCTTTTGGCCAAGGTTAAAAGGTTGAAAGTTATAAGGTTGTTCCCTACGCGAACAACTAAAAAACCTACCCTACACCGAACGCCAAAAGCGAACAACTAAAAAACCTTTAACCATTCTTAGACTTTGCCAAACCGACGTTCACGCTGCTGATAAGTAGACAAAGCACGGTGAAACTCTCCACGGTCAAAATCTGGCCATAGGGTATCTGTGATGTAAAGTTCCCCATAAGCCATTTGCCAAAGTAGGAAATTGCTCAAGCGCATTTCCCCACTAGTGCGAATTAGCAAGTCTGGGTCACAGACATTGGCAGTATAGAGATGGCGTGAAAATAGGGCTTCGTCAATGTCATCTGGTTGGATGTGACCAAGCTGGACCTGAGTAGCAATGGCTCTACAGGCTTGTATAATTTCCTGGCGTGCTCCGTAGTTAGTAGCCACAGTAAACTGAATGCCAGTATTATTGAGAGTTTCATTCATAGAATGCTCAATTTGTGCTTGCAAGGATGGGGGTAAGGCCGTCAAATTTCCCACAAACTGAATCCGAACATTCTCCTCCATCATTTCTTGAAGTTCTTTAGCCAAAACTCGCTCGAACAAGGTCATCAGAAACTCGACCTCTTCTAAGGGACGTCCCCAGTTTTCTGTAGAAAATGCATAGGCGGTAAGGGCTTTGATTCCCCAATCATCACAACAACGCAATAGTTTTTTGAGAGCGTCCACCCCTTGCCGATGTCCTATAACCCGAGGTAGTCCCCGGCGTTTTGCCCAGCGACCATTACCATCCATAATCACTGCCACATGTCTAGGCAAACGGTCTGGTGAAAGGTCGCTTGGTAATTTGTTTAGGATAGTTTGCATAGCAGTTATTTTTTCTCTTGAGACGTTGATGATGGAAGACGGAGGAAACGTGAAACTAGCACCCGTCCCTGGGACTTGAATTGGCGACCTAGGTTGCGTAGACCTGGAGCAACTACCTCACGATCCACGACTGGAGAAAATCGTTCCTCTAGCAATTGTTTGAGTTTCGTGCTAGTTAGAGGTCGGTACAATCCTCCTTTTTCCGCCAAAGAAATTGAACCCGTCTCTTCAGATACAACAATACAAAGGCAATTTTCGACACGTTCTGTAATTCCCATCGCAGCCCGATGGCGGGTACCCAGCTTCCGAGAGGCTGTACGCTCAGAAAGAGGCAAAATCACCCCCGCAGCCACAACCCGAGAGCCACGAATTAATACAGCTCCATCGTGTAACAACGTAGTTGTTTGGAAAATGGTTTGCAGTAGTTCTTTAGAAATTTCAGCATTTAGCTGAACACCCGGTACAGAAACATCCCGCTCATCAATTGGACCATTGGTTTCTAAAGTTATCAAAGCGCCAACTCGATTTTGAGACAACTCTTTGACCGCGTCTACGATTTCATTGATTACACTGTCAGGCTTAGGAGTGGGACGTCGTTGTCCTTGAAACAACTGCACAATCTCTCCTCGACCTAACTGTTCAAGAAATCGACGAAACTCTGACTGGAAGATGACAGCCATTGCCACAGCTGAGCCAACCACCAACTTTTCTAGCACAAAACTCAATAGCGTCAACCCTAACCTATTACTTACTGCTGCGGCTAACATCAGGACAATTAGCCCTCGAACCATCCATAAGGTGCGTCGCTCCCCAATGATGAGGAGCACAAGATAAGTAAGGGCTAGAACCAACCCAACATCGATGCTGTGAAGCAACAATGACTGAGCCCAGCTATGGTCAGTACCAGAACCCGACAACGGAGGCATTGAACGTTCAGGAAAGAATTAAGGATGGAGATGGAGTCGAACTGGCTTGATTTTAGCGTCAGCCAAGTGATTAGTTATTAAAAAGTTAATGGTTAATGGTTAATGGTTAATTATTGGCGGTTAGCCAAAAGTCAACCATCAACAACCAATAGCTTTTAGCTTTTAGCTTTTAGCTTTTAGCTTTTAGCTAATTTATGCTCTGGGTGAGTCGTTCTGGGATTCGATCTAGGCGAATTAAATCTTGGTAAGTTTCCCGCTGCACAATCACCTGGGCTTCTCCGTCCTTGACTAAAACTGCTGCTGGTCTGGGTAACCGATTGTAATTAGATGCCATGCTGTAATTGTAGGCACCAGTAGCCATTACCACTAAAATATCTCCTGGTTGAGTTTGAGGTAAGGTGGCATCTTTAATCAGAATGTCCCCTGATTCACAATGTTTACCCGCAATTGTGATTTTTTCGGTTAGGGGATCTGACATCCGGTTGGCAACCACAGAGCGATAAACGGATTGGTAGGTAATCGGACGCGGGTTATCTGACATACCCCCATCAACTGTCAAGTAAGTCCGGATTTCGGGGATGACTTTAGAACTGCCCAGAGTGTAGGCGGTTACACAGGCTGGACCAACAATGGAACGTCCGGGTTCCGATAGCAGTTTCGGTAGGACGAGTTGCCGAGAGGTGCAAGCAGCAACAACAGATTCACAGATTCCCTTGACCCAATCATCAATCGTAGGAGGGTCATCGGATTCTAGATAACAAATCCCTAAGCCTCCTCCTACATTGATCTGTTCTACTCGCAAATCGTAGTCAGCCGCTTTAACAATACACTCCACTAGCACTTTCGCCAGATCTTGATGGGGTTGCCTCTCAAAAATCTGAGAGCCAATGTGGGCGTGTAAACCAACAAAGTTGAGGGTTGGCTGTTGGCTGATAAAGGTAAAAACTTCATCCCAGGTATCGGGATCAAAGCCAAACTTACTGTCTAGGTGACCCGTGCGAATGTAATCGTGGGTGTGACACTCGATCCCTGGGGTCAAGCGAATCATGATCCGGATATTCTCTTGTGGTAAGGAAGCCAGGGCTTTTAATTCGAGCCAGTTATCCACTACGATGGTGCAGCCACTCTCGGTCGCTAGTTCCAGTTCACTAGTAGATTTATTATTGCCATGGAAATAGAGTTTGTCAGCACTAACACCAGCTTGTAGAGCAGTGTAGAGCTCACCACCAGAAACCACATCGATTCCGAGGCTTTCAGAGTTTGCGATCGCACAAATTGCTAAACAATTCCAGGCTTTAGAAGCGTAGAGGACCAGGGATTCTCCGGGGTAGTAGTTAGCAAAGGCTTCCCGATACTGATGACAAGCAGTTCTAAAGGTTACTTCGTCCACAATGTAAAGGGGGGAGCCAAATTGCTCGACTAGAGTCGTCACATCGCAACCACCAATTTCCAAGCAGTCACGGCTGTTAACTTTGGCGGTTAGAGGTAGCAGTCTCTGATTCGGTGAGGGGTTTGACCCACCATTATTTGGCTCTGGAGTGATAGATGAATCGAGATACTGAAGCCCTGAATTCTTAACCTGAGTGGGTTGAGTCGATAGCATTATGTAATTATTTTCCTGATTTTGCTTTAGAGTTGGAACTTGCGTCTCGTTAATCAGTGTACAATTGAAGGCTGTGACTGTCTTAAAACTTAAACCCCTCAAAGCAGAGCACCTAAGTGCCGCAGTGGCACTAGATCAGCTGTGTTTTGGTGGACTTTGGACTCGGTCGGGTTACGAGCGAGAGTTGGATAGCCCCAACAGTCAGTTGTTGGTTTTGGAAGCTCCTCCAAAAGGGGGCAAAAAAGAAACTTTGCTTGAAGGCACAGGTGTTCCCATCACCTCATTACCCAATTGCCTGGTAGGCTTAGGTTGTTTTTGGTCAATTTTGGAGGAAGCCCATATTATCATTCTGGCAGTGCATCCTGATTATCAACGTCAAGGTTTGGGTCAATTACTGCTTTATTCCTTGCTACAGGATGCTAAACAGCGTAATTTAGAGTGGGCAACCTTAGAGGTGAAACCATCTAATCAAGCAGCACTGGCTCTTTACCAAAAGTTCGGCTTCACTGAAGCTGGACGACGAAAAAACTATTACAAAGACACTGGGGAGGATGCTCTGATTTTATGGCGAGGGGGTCTGAAAACCTCTGAATTTGAGAAAACAATGGCCGATTGTTACGAGGAAATTAAACAGCGCTTGGCCGCTAAAGACCTGGAAATTGGTTAATGGCTAATAACTAGAAATGGCATCGGAAGTAAGTAAATAACTGTTTCAATTGCTGCGAGTTGTGTCAAAATCAACGGTGGGCTGATTTACCTGTGCTAGAATCAGCTTACACGGGCATGCAACAGGTGATGGGAATACGCCATGTTTGAACGCTTTACAGAAAAAGCCATTAAGGTGATCATGCTGGCTCAGGAAGAAGCACGTCGCCTAGGTCATAATTTCGTAGGCACAGAGCAAATCCTCCTGGGTTTGATTGGAGAAGGAACTGGCGTAGCTGCCAAGGTCCTCAAATCTATGGGCGTAAATCTCAAAGACGCTCGGATTGAAGTCGAGAAAATTATTGGCAGGGGTTCCGGCTTCGTTGCTGTCGAAATCCCCTTTACCCCCAGAGCAAAGCGGGTTCTGGAGCTATCCCTAGAAGAAGCTCGCCAGCTAGGCCATAACTACATTGGTACAGAACATCTGCTACTGGGGCTAATACGGGAGGGAGAAGGCGTAGCGGCTAGGGTTTTGGAAAACCTAGGAGTAGACCTGTCTAAAGTCAGAACCCAAGTTATCCGAATGTTGGGTGAAACGGCGGAAGTCACAGCAGGAGCATCTCAAGGTCGTACAAAAACTCCTACTCTCGATGAGTTTGGCTCAAACCTAACCCAAATGGCTAGTGAAGGCAAGCTAGATCCAGTAGTAGGACGGGAAAAGGAAATAGAACGGGTAATCCAGATATTGGGACGCCGTACCAAGAATAACCCAGTATTGATCGGAGAACCAGGGGTAGGGAAAACTGCGATCGCAGAAGGCTTAGCGCAACGAATCGCTAACAATGATGTTCCAGACATTTTGGAAGAAAAGCGAGTCGTTACCCTCGATATTGGCTTACTGGTCGCTGGAACCAAATACCGGGGTGAGTTTGAAGAACGCCTGAAAAAAATTATGGATGAAATTCGTCAGGCATCTAACGTAATCCTGGTGATTGACGAGGTTCATACCCTGATTGGTGCAGGTGCAGCTGAAGGCGCAATTGATGCGGCAAATATCCTCAAACCAGCCTTAGCAAGGGGAGAATTGCAGTGCATTGGAGCGACAACTTTGGATGAGTACCGCAAACACATTGAGCGGGATGCAGCCCTAGAACGTCGTTTCCAACCAGTAATGGTCGGTGAACCATCAGTAGAAGAAACTATTGAAATTCTATACGGCTTGCGGGAGCGCTACGAGCAACACCACAAATTGAAAATTTCCGATGAGGCTCTCGAAGCAGCAGCAAACCTCTCAGACCGTTATATTTCCGACCGTTACCTGCCAGATAAGGCCATTGACCTGATCGATGAAGCAGGAAGCCGAGTGCGTTTGATTAACTCCCAGTTGCCCCCAGCAGCAAAAGAGCTAGATAAAGAACTGCGTCAGGTCCTAAAAGAAAAAGATGATGCGGTACGCTCCCAGGACTTTGATCGAGCTGGGGAACTACGCGATCGCGAAATGGAAATAAAGGCGGAAATTCGCTCAATTGCCCAAAGCAAGAAGAACGAATCTCGGGGTACTGATGAAAGCCCAGTTGTAGATGAAGAGGACATTGCTCACATTGTTGCCTCTTGGACTGGTGTGCCGGTACAAAAACTGACTGAATCAGAGTCAGAGAAACTACTGCACATGGAAGATACCCTGCATCAGCGCCTGATTGGTCAGGAAGATGCGGTTAAAGCCGTTTCCCGAGCAATTCGTCGAGCCAGGGTAGGCTTAAAGAATCCCAACCGTCCTATTGCCAGTTTTGTCTTCTCTGGACCTACAGGGGTCGGTAAAACAGAATTAGCTAAGTCTTTGGCAGCTTACTTCTTCGGGTCTGAAGAAGCCATGGTGCGCCTAGATATGTCCGAATACATGGAGCGCCATACCGTTAGTAAGTTGGTAGGTTCGCCTCCTGGATATGTGGGCTACAACGAAGGTGGTCAACTAACTGAGGCAGTGCGTCGTCGTCCTTACACAGTAGTGCTGTTCGATGAAATTGAAAAGGCACACCCAGATGTGTTCAATATGCTGCTGCAAATCCTAGAGGATGGCAGGTTGACTGACTCCAAGGGTCGGACGGTAGACTTTAAGAACACCCTGCTGATCATGACCTCGAATATCGGTTCCAAGGTTATTGAAAAGGGTGGCGGACAACTGGGCTTCGAGTTCAGCGATAATCAAGCGGAATCCCAATATAATCGAATTCGGAATCTAGTGAACGAAGAACTTAAACAGTACTTCCGCCCAGAGTTCCTGAATCGTTTAGATGAGATTATCGTCTTCCGTCAGTTGACCAAAGAAGAAGTCAAGGACATTGCCAAGATTCTGTTAAAAGAAGTGTTTGGTCGTCTGTACGAACAAGGCATTACTCTAGAAGTCAGCGAGAAATTCAAAGACCGTTTGATCGAAGAGGGTTACAACCCCAGCTACGGTGCCAGACCATTACGCCGAGCCATCATGCGGTTGTTGGAGGATGTGCTGGCAGAAGAAATTCTCTCCAGTCGCATTAAGGAAGGAGATATTGCCTATGTTGATGTCAATGAAGAGGGTAAGGTACAAGTCAGTCGTAAGGAAAACCGAGAGCTTTTGCCTCAAGGAGTTGAGTAAGTAATTTTAGGGTAAAGCCCCTAATTATCCTGTGCTAACTCCCCTTAATCCCCCCTTACTAAGAGGGGGGAAATTTTTGGCATTGTTTATGACAAATTACCAGAATACGTACGGAAGAAGCTAAAAAAGTGCTACCAGTATTAAAAATGGCACTATAAGAATTTATAGGATAATGGAAGACTTTTTTAAAAATGTATCTCGTTACCCACGCTACCTAATCAGTATTACTCTAGGAATATTCTATTCCGTGTTTTTGCTGGTAAAACCACTACTGAACCGCCCCCTAACTGCGATCGCATTAATTGGCATAGCCGTGGGAGTTTGTCTATTCTTGGTTTTCACCCTACGTGGGATGCTCGGCTTCACTCCGGTTTAGACTAGGTTTAGACTAGGTTTAGACTAGGTGCGCGCAGCTTTCGATGATGCCCATACTTTAACAAAGGGAACGTCATGACTACAAATCGCCGTGTTTTTCGGGTTTCCTCCCTAATTCAGCAGGAGGTTAGTCAAATGTTGCTTAACGATATCAAAGATGACCGGGTCGGTAGTGGGATGGTTAGCATTACCAACGTTGATGTCTCTGGCGACTTGCAGCACGCTAAGATCTATGTCAGCATCTATGGCACTGATGAGGCAAGATCTAAAACAATGGCTGGATTAAAATCAGCTACAGGTTATGTCCGCCGAGAACTAGGTCGGCGGATTCGCCTGCGCCGCACACCAGAGGTGATGTTTATTGAAGACCGTGGTCTCGAAGGAGGCGATCAGATGCTGAACTTACTGAATCAGCTTTCTCAAGAACGCCAGAGCAAGCAACTCGAAGACGATATTTCTGGAGCACAAGCTTGAATTCTCTCCCAAAGTCACTACCTGATCTAAATAACCTTTCCCTAGCAGAACAGGTGGCGCAAATGGTAGTGGTTCGAGCATCCGGCTACCTATTTGATCACCAAATTCAGTATCCGATTTGGGAACCCCCAGCCGAACAATTGCAGCGTTGGTTGCAAGAGTTAGGTATTGGGGGTGTTATTTTACTAGGCGGGAGTGCTGTGGAACTTGCCCTCAGGTCGAAACAACTCCAAGAGTGGGCAAAAATTCCCTTACTGATCGCTGCTGATATTGAAGAAGGTGTGGGTCAAAGGTTTGCCGGTGCCACCTGGTTTCCCCCACCGATGGCACTGGGAGCCATTGCCCAAAACGATCCTGAGCCAGCTTTGCAGTATGTCCGTACCATGGGAGAAATCACGGCTACTGAAGCGTTGGCAATTGGGATTAACTGGATCCTGGCACCAGTTGTTGATGTCAACAACAATTCCCAAAATCCTGTTATCAATGTCCGGTCCTTTGGTGATAACCCTCAAATCGTTAGCCAATTGGCTTCTGCCTTTATCCAAGGAACCCGACCCTATCCAGTCTTAACCACTGCCAAGCATTTTCCCGGTCATGGCGATACCGCGACAGATTCCCATCTGGATTTACCAGTCTTGCCCCACTCACCACCCCGACTAGCTACGGTTGAATTGCCTCCCTTTACCAATGCGATCGCTGCTGGGGTAGATGCCATCATGACCGCTCACCTCCTAATTACAGCTTGGGATGACCAACACCCCGCCACCCTGTCTGAGCGAATTTTGACTCAACTGTTGCGCACAGACTTGGGATTTGAAGGACTGATTGTGACCGATGCTCTAGTGATGGGGGCAATTGCTAATCGCTATGGTGCCGATGAAGCCACAGTCATGGCTGTAGAAGCCGGTGCTGATATTCTCTTGATGCCCGTTAATCCCGAGACAGCAATTGAGGCAGTCTGTCAAGCAGTCGAACAAGGACGGATCTCACGGGAGCGGATTCAGGCATCAGTAGAGCGCATCAGTCGTGCAAAACGTAAAGTGGGCTATCACTGTCAAAGAGAGGGTTTAGACGAACACTCCGCTGCACAACAAATACCATCTCTACAAAACCCACCCTCACAACCTGTCCTGGAGTCCAGCTTAGACGATGATCCAGCTCAACAACCGATAACATTTCAACCCAACCCCAATTGGCTCTCGCAACTATCTCAACCAACTACCCTAACGACTGTAGTCGATATTCTCCAAGCTTCCCAGATAACTAGAGGTTTTCTAGCTTTATCATCAATACCCAGCAGCAGTAATCAACCGTTACGTAATCTAATTTTGGTCGATGATCTCTTAGGTTGTGACTTTTTGGGGCAGCACACACCAGCAGTCGCTTTACCAAGAAGGCTGGGTTACAAACTCCAACTGGTTGATAGTCACACGACCCTACCTTCGGAAGTCGTCGATAATCCTGTTGGTGCTAAAACTACTCTGCTACAGCTATTTATCCGAGGTAACCCGTTTCGGGGTAGTGCTGGATTGACAGCAGTAGCTAGGGCATGGCTTAAGATGTTGTTGAAAACTGGGGATTTACAAGCTCTGGTGATTTACGGTAGTCCTTATGTGTTAGAGCAGTTCCTTCCAGAGTTGCCACCGGAAACACCATATGTATTCTCTTACGGGCAGATGCCAGCAGCTCAAGCGATCGCTCTTGAAGCATTGTTACCCGAAAGTTCAACCATAGATACTTTTGTGAGATTTATTTAAGTTTTATTGAGTTTTAAGATAATTTTTGCCAATTTGCCCCCCTACAGCTTGATCAGAGGACAAGATGGATATGAACTACTGCAAGACCTATAGTAAATATTTTTTTTAATAAAACCAATATATGGGTGGGTTACGGCGGACAGCTCTGTTAGAAGATAAGCTTTTCTGTTGGTGCGCGTTCACCCTTGTCGGGAAACCCGACCAAGGTCGCACTGCTAAACTACTCGCCCCCTATCCAACCCTACGCAAGGATTTAAGCTTTATTTAACAAACAGTCTCTAAAATATATCCCATATTCTGATTACCAAACCAATGTTATCTGATTGGGTTGATCATAAGGGTTTGGCAGCCAGGTGGTTGATATAGATATAGGGGGCTTGAGAGGAAGATAGCTGCTACAGCCAATGATCAATGTCTCAGTCATAACCCAGTAGGCATTTTAGCTTGCCATGGGTTAGACTTTGACAACTTGGCTAAGGTATTTGAAGATCCTTATCAACAAATCTTGGTCAATGGTAACTTCTTATACTGAAATAATTTTATTTCACAGTAAGTAAATTTCGATTAAGATAATCGTATCCCCGTTTTTTAGATCAAGCTGATAAGATATCCATGAGTGTTAACACAGTGCCATCTACCCCTTCTATCCGTTACTCAATCGATGTGATCCAAGACGAAGCACGTCGCTTGGTGGATAAAGGATTTGTCAGTCGTCAACAGCCCATTTACGTTCTTTGCCAATATATTCCAGCTCGAGAATGGCTGTGTGTGGAGTGTGAGCTAGAGCAGTGCGAATTCCTGCTAAGAGACCGCATTGCTGACCTGATCGGTTCTCAACAATGGGAAAATGACTAAGGTACCTCAGTCACACGGCATAGAAGCTGATCCTTAGACAAAAAAGTGCGATCAAGTCGGTAACCAGCAAAACCCTATCAATGCCACCGATAAAGGCTATAGTGACTTACCGGATTGGTTGGGTAACCGTCAGCGGTTGATTATATATCAGCAAACTTCAAGGAATGGTGTTGGGGAGTAACAAAGCTGCCATTTTTAATAAAAAGCCTTGAATTGATGGTATCTCAGCGCTGAGTGGGTAAATCCATTAGATGAAAACACAAATTTCAGAGATTGAGCAAAGTTTGTGTTTACCGTGGTTGATTTCTAGCCTATTAGTCTCCCACTTTAGTCTCCCACTCAGGCTGAGTTTTTTCAAGCTCCGCGTCAATCTAACTATTATTGTCTGATTTACGCAACTCCTCTAACTGATTGCGAAGATCAGCAAGTTGTGTTGTCAGTTCCTCAATATCATCCTGTGCATTGGACTCAACAGGATTGCTAGATGACGGTGCAGCAGGATCACTGGAGGTATCTGTTGTCGGTGGACCCACGGGATTACCTGGTTGATTCCACATCTGCTCAATAAAACGTCGGGCTTCAATTTCAGTAGTCTCTCCTTTTTCCGCCCACTCAGTCACCTGTTGATTTAAATCTGACTGAAGCTGAGCCAAACTTTCTTCACGCTTTTGAGGGTCTTGCAGGGTTTCAACGAAAGAGGCTGTTGCCCCCAAGGAGGCGCGAAACCCAGTTTGCAGTAATTCCAGGAGATTGTTGGAGTTCATTTATACTAACGATTTCCCATAAATTTTTTCTTAAGAACGTCCCACGGACGTGCAGTTTATCTGCTATGGAAGAGCCGAAACGCTTAACAAATTCTTCCCCATCTTAACCATCTCCCCCTGTTGCCTCTGACCCGCCTGTTGCCTCTGACCTTAGTTTCTTGAGAGACATTAGGCAGGATGTCATGTGACAACAGTAGCTGGAAATGACACCCAAGCCTTCAGCTTACTTGTTCCAAATACAGGTTAACATCTTCTACCACACGAGTTAGTTCAGCTTCCGTACTCAAGCGGATGCGATCATCTCTGAGGGTTATTAAGACCTTAGCAGCAAACGGAGAAGGATAGATATTGGGATTGCAGAAAATCTCAAGAAAGACATCCCCAGTAAATTGGTACTCCATCGGTTTTTGAGGCTTGGGTCTACCACCACTAGATACCTGAGCAGCAGCTTTGAGACTCTGCATCAGTTGGTAAAGTTCACCTTTTAATTTTTTGGCAGCATCGGCGGTGAATGGAAAAGACACCGAACCGTCATTAAGATTTAATTTAAGTGGTATAGCGGACATAAGGCAACTCTAAGATGTTATCGATTGTTTGTTAATCGTGGTTGATAAGTTAAGTCGGGAAAAATAAACGAAAAATTATACCCAGCCGATGCAGTTCACGTCAACGGTCAACGGTTAACTTCAAGGGGAAAAACATTAAGCCCTTATTATACTTTCCTATGGGGATTATACTTTCCTGTGGGGACTAACATCGGTCCCCAATGACTATTAATCAAAGCTGATAATCAAAGCTGAGGCTCTGCTTGGGACGTGGTAGCCAAGCTTTTCTCTTTGTCCCGCTTCCGCTTTTTGGCATACAGCTGAATTGAGGCAGCCATTACTATAATCATCGCAACAATTAACCAAGAGGTAATATCTGTAGGCAAACTGTTCTTAAACACTGCCAGTAAAACAATTACCATCAGCAAGACAGTAGGTGCCTCATTAAGAGCACGAAACTGCTGACCAGTCCAACTGCATTCATTGGCAGCCAGCCGTCGCATAATCCTACCGCAATAGAAATGATAGACCAGTAAAAGGGCGACAAAAGCCAGTTTGATATGTAACCAACCTTGCTTGAGCACTTCTGGTTCTGTTAGCAGTAAACCAATTGCCATCGCTACGGTTACCACCATACCTGGGGTAGTAATTATGTGGTAGAGACGTTTTTCCATAATCTCATACTGATTTTTGAGAATGGTTTGGGCAGGTTCCTGCTCCTGTGAAGCCTCTGCATGATAGACAAACAGACGCACCAGATAAAACAGACCGGCAAACCAAACCACTACACCTATGAAGTGAAACGCCTTGAACCAGAAATAAGCCATAGATTGTGTCCTCCATTATTACAACAGCTTCATGCAGCTCAGCAGTGTCTAGCCTGCTGACTTCAGCTATAGCGCGTGTCGCGTATCAGCTATCAGGTTCTTGAGGGAAGTCCCATGAATAATCATATACTCATGCTCCTCAGCCAAATGCCTAAGTTTTCCTTGCTTCAAAAGCTTAGTAGACCAGAGCTGATCGCTAAATGCTTACGATTATCTCATGTCTTATTAAACTCATACAAAAACCATACAGAGTCAAACAGGTAGATGAACCATAGCGTAAACCTGGGGTTGAGACAATGGACAAATAAAGACAAATAAAAGCGATGCACCAGGTGCGACCCATGGCGAATTTAATTACGGGTCAAGCGCACCTAAGCGGTCTTGGGGTAAACCCCCACTCGCGCTTTGCATCAAGACAGGCAAACGTTTTACTTAATCAATGTCAAGCGTATGATTAATGCCAGCAGCATGCGAGAAAAAAGAAGATCACCTCGCCAACAAACCTCTATTTCTTATCGATTGGCTGGTCTCTTCTCAGCTCGTCAGCCAGTCGTTAATATTAGTAGAGGAGGTTGCAGCATTTGCAGTGAAAAACCTATCCCAGTCGGTCAAGTTATAAAAATACAGTTTTTCTTGCCACAAAATCACACAGTTACTGCTACAGTTAAAGTCATGTGGTGCAAAGGATCTAAAGGAAATTCTCTAGGAAACTATAGAGCTGGTTTACAGTTTGTAACAGTCTCACCAGAAAATCTAGATTGTCTGTTGGGTCTGCCAGCAACACCTATTTCAACGCCTCAACTTCAGCTGAATAAGTTACTAAGGAATTATCCGGCTAATACTTCTTCTAACACCTGCTATACCTAATCCTCAGACTAAGTGCGCTTCCAGAAAAGATATTACCCTTTGAACAGATGACGGGTGATGGTGTTAATGATTAATAGGGTAAGCAGTTACTACTGATTAATTTTAAGTATTAATTTTAAGTAAACTTGGTATAAGTTGCAATCAAAGATAGTTCATATCTTTATGCAGTCGCTCATTGAAGTCCCCCCTATGAGCGACTGCATCGCTTTGTCAACTTGCTCATCAGCAGTGAACATCAAGGACATTCAACTAATATCTACAACTTAATCAGGCTCTTCCTCATAAGTGTATGCGTCCTGTTTAGTTAATTTGTGAACAAATATTTACTGGGCATTGCTTTCAGAGTGAACAATTTGTTGATAAAGTCAAATCTTTGCCCAGTAAGGCGATAAGAGATTTGGGGGGGTATTAAGCAGAGTATCTACAGAAGAGCTCTTAATCAGTGATATCCAATCAGTTAACTGTCATGGACTTTGTCAAGGTTCATGGCAGTTTTACTGTATTTTTAATTTCATTTTTAATGAGCAATTATAACATTTTTTGAATGCTCACATACCTCAAAAAAAAAGTATACATAAATATACAGAAAACATACTAAATCAAACCTGAACGCAAACCTAAACGTAAACCTATGGTCTAAAGAATAGATTTATACACAGCAGGATCGGTAATCTTACCATCTGCTATCATTTCAGAACTTCACCTAGTACAACTTGCTTAGGAGTTGTTACAGTGAATTAAACCCTTTGCTTAGCTGCATCTACCTTTATATAGATTTATGAGTACTGAACAATTAAATCAAGTTATAGAAGCAATAATTTCTGGCAAGTATTCCTGGGCTTGTGTATTGATATTACGGTTTTCTGGCTACAATCCTTTGCAATATATGCCCTATCGAACTTACAATCGGTTAATCAAACAAAACTATAACTTAGGCAATCGGAATAAAACCTCATCCTCTCAACCATCAAAAATACTCAACAGGTGTTAATCATTAAGACAAGCACAATAATAAATTACTCAAAAATCCTAGGCCTTAGGCTGTAGACTTTAGATATTAGGTATTAACTCAGGCATTAAGTACTAAAACCATTACTCATTAACCAAACACCTAAAACCAAACACCTAACCCCAAACACCTAACCCCTAACTCCTAACACCTATCTTTCAGGAGATTAATTTGACTAACACTCATCTACTCAAAGAGCGTAGGAAATTTCCACGTCATATAACCTTACTAAATTATCAGATAGAAGGACTGATTTCCGAACAAAATGATTTAGTAGTTAATCTGAGTCGAGGCGGTGGCAAAATTTACATTAACAAACCATTAAAAACTGGGGAACATAAAAAAATTAAGTTCTGCTTACCAGGAATAAGTTACACAGCTACTTCGATGGTTAAAATTGCCTGGCAAAGGGAAATTGCTTTAGATTCACCAGCTAAATATGAAGCAGGATTGACGTTTTTAGATATCTCACCAGTCAAGCTTAATACACTATTAGAACGGAAACAACTTATCTTCAGCAATCACTTTCAGTTCAAAGTGTTACTGAAAACGTTTGCTGCTGCTGCCTGTATAGTTTCTGCACTTGCTCAGTTAGCTAGTAGTCAAACCGTTGCACCAGGCACTATTCTCAGTATTTTGCTGGAGGGTCTTAATGATCGTATCTCTTGGGTAGCAAGTCAAAATCTCACTGATGAAGCTAGCTTGAGCTGGCAGCAATCTCCTAGGCAGCATCCGATTGGATTTCACTTTAATCAGTCTTTAGTGAGTGTTGATGATTTAGAGTCTGCTCCTGAGCCAATAACGATGGCTAGTTTGGTCTTATTAGGTGCTACATTTTTGATCCCATGTCGTGACCTAGACTAGAGTAGTAATACCAAGTTAGCTTAATTACCTATGGTGGCAGGATTAGATTAAGGGGTAAGGTTATGATTTTAAGCTTTCTGTTTTTTTTGCCTTGTTTTTAAAGTTTTTTTATGAAAAAACTATTTTTTTAAAAAAATGATAGTTTTATTTATGGCAGTTAATTTCGTTTATAACTATTATTTTTATTGATAAAATACCATTATTTAGCTACAATATAAATATGAGCACTTAGGTTAAATCCCCTGCCTTCAGGTAGGGGATTTCTTAATGGTATTAATTAGTAAATTTACAAAGTATAGCGGTTTGCGAGTTTTTAAGTACATATTTATGGGTTTTTAGGGAACAGGAACCCACCCCTAACCCCTCCCAGGAGGGGAAAAGCGGATCTGGGAATAGAGCAGTTGGCATCTAAACTAATTTATTTATTCTTGCCAATTAAGAAGTGGACTTTATCTTTTTTACCCCATTTTTATAATTAACTTATCTACAAATCCCTATAAATAAAAAATAATCAGTTAACTATTGACCCATACTTGAACATGAACACACCAGGTATAAATTTCAGGTTGAAGCTTATTTGCTTGTTCGCGTACCGTGGCCGTTCGCGTACCGTAGCCCAAAGGGCTAATCGCGCAGCGTGGCCTACGGCCTTAAGGCCAAGGTTAAGAAGATAACTTTTAACCTATAGCAAAGAAAGGGATAATTAGGACATAATAGAGGGTGTAGCAAGGAGGA
>NZ_CEYLVT010000010.1:60400-78125 GCF_982860115.1 Moorena sp. | reverse complement strand
CCCCACCCCCTACACCCCACACCTGACGTCTTTGTAAAAAACATACCCTTGAAAGATACTAACCCCCGGCTACCTGGCCGATTAACTAAGGAAAGCTTATCTAAAATCTGGTTTTGTTAATGGAAAAATGTAAACTTTAAAATTGTCAGTTTTCAATTAATCATTAACCATTAATCATTAACCATTAAAGAATTGGGAAACTGAGCTTTCAATGCTGGCAATACTGGACAAGGTTTCTTCTGCTGCAAGTTATCTCCTTTACCACTAAAGGTATTCCACCGAAATGGTCCCAAATCGGCGGCGGCCATCCACAGCAATCGTTTAGCTCGGGTCATGGCTACATAGAGTAAGCGGAATTCTTCAGCAGTCTTAAGCTGTGCGGCTTGTTCCCAAGCCTCGGGTGCCATGGGTAAGGGTTTCCCGTGAAGGTAGGCACGAATTTGAGCCCTGGCTACTTCTGCTAGGGTAAATTCTCCCAAAAACTGAGCGGCAGTAGGTACCCACGGATTACCAGGAAGGGTGTCTTCATGGAGAAAGGGCAAGAAAACATAGTCCCAGTCTAATCCTTTGGCTTTGTGCATGGTGATTACAGTCAGTTGATGGGAACGCAGATAAGGAGAGTCTGTATTGTCTGGGTCTACAGGTTCAAAACGTTCTGAGGTAACGATTTCCTGAAGTACTGTTAGAGTTTCACTGATAGAACTTTTGCCAAAGGTCTGTTTTGCAATCCGTTCGGCTAATTTATCTGCTGTGGCTAGCTCGGATTGGTCATAGTTTAAGGTCTGAGCCAGGAAGGAAATTAGGTGATAATTGGGGAGTTCTAGACGAGCACGCAGTAAATCACAACAGTAGCGGCGAGCTTTGATAACTGCTTTTGTCTGGGGTGGGTCCAATGGACCAGGATAGAGGAATTGTTCGGGATAGGTGGATAGAGCATTGAGGTCTTGGGTGGGAATTAACTGACGTTTGACCAAGACATCTAGGGCAGCTTTTAGGTAATCCGGAGAATGGGGACGGTCGAGAAATTGCAGCAGTGTTAGGATTTGACTGGGAACGTGGGATTCGCGATCGCGTTTTTGGACATCATACACTTCAATCCCATGCTCGCGTTTGAGATACTCCAGTTGTTCCACCACAAAGGTCCCTTGTCGATTCTCCCGCACTAACACAGCAGCGTTATGGTTTTGGTTTTTGGCAAATAGCTCTACTACTCGCTTTCCAATCAGCTCGACTGTGTGGTAGATGTCCTTAGGAGTGTAGAGTTCTAAACCTCTCCCTTCTGGATTGGGGTTGGCATCCGGTTGAGGGTCATTGGCATCTACTCGACGAATGGTTTGAGGACGAAAGGGTAGCTCGGTGGATGGTTCAGTTTGGGGGATAGAGTCTGGCTGTGGTACTGTTTCGGTAGAGTTTTTGCTGCCATAGGTGCTATTGACCCAATTCACGATCAAGTTGGCAGCATCGATGATAACCTGGCTACTGCGACCGGCTTGATCCATTGTGGCTAAACGTCCTATTCCCTGACAGTCTTGGCAAAACCAATTGAAATAAATCGGGTCAGCTGGGGTAAAGGTAGAGTTAATGGCTTGATTGGGGTCTCCAACTCGGATCAGATTTGTTAAAGGTTGGGAGGTTGTTCGCGTAGCGTGGCCAATAGGCCAAGGTTGGAAGGTTGAAGGTTGGAAGGTTGAAGGTTGAGAGGTTGAAGGTTGAGAGGTTGTTCGCGTAGCGTGGCCAATAGGCCAAGGTTCAAGGTTTGGTTCGGAACTAGCTGGCAATGTGGCTAGGGTTTCCAAGAGTCGGTATTGTAACGGTGTGGAATCTTGGGCTTCGTCTTCAAAGACGGCAAAAAATTGATTTTGCCACAGCTGACGGATGGCATCGTTTTCTAGCACTCTCAACGCGGCTAGAATCATGTCGTCGTAGTCGATGAATTCACGCGATCGCACTATGGTTTGATACTGTTGATACAGTCCTGCTGCGATCGCTAATATTCCATATTCATCCGTTGTCTGTTCACTGAGGTGCCACAAATCTGCTGGTAATAACCCAGAACTTTTGGCTTCATGGATAACTGTGTAGGCCAGGTTAGGTAAGACTTCCGTTCGCAATACCGATTGTCTGCGCAACCGTTCTGTTTCTTCTCCATCAAAGCTTCGACCTTCGAGCAAGGTCAGATACCGGCGTGGATAATTAGCAATCCACTGTTCCACACAAGCACGGATTAAGCGATGACTTTGATTTGGAGTTACTAGAGTACTACTGTCTAGATTCAATCCCGATAATTCTGGATGACGGTTAGCAATGTAGAGGGCTAAACCATGTAAGGTATAGACTACAAAACTATTTTGTGGAACTTTAAGGGTTTTTAGGTCATCGCGGATTTTAGCTCGAATACTGGCAGCGGCAGAGCGAGTGAAGGTTACTACCAGCAATTGATATCTGCTATGGAGTTGGTAATTTGTGATCGCAATTGCTGCAGCTTTTGCCATGCCAGTAGATTTCCCAGCACCAGGGACAGCAGAAACAGCTAAGGTTCCCCCTTGCCAGTCGGCCATTGGTTGTTGTCCCCGTCTTAAACTATTGCGGAGTCGTTGGAGTTCTTGGGCACGCCAAGCGGCGAGGGTGGTTTGCCCTGAGTCTGACTTGGTATCTGTATCCTCTGACATGTTGAGATTTACTGCAACTGAACTATTTTTTGGTATTGTAATTAGCGCAGGTTGCAAATCGCTATAGCTTTTGGTTAAGCTGATTGGTCATTCAACCATTAGACCTCGCCAGTAGGGACAGATTTTGACAGGGAACTCAGATCCTAGAGTAGCTTAATCATTCTTCATAAATTGGTAAACTGATCAGTAATTACGAAAAAATAACTTAACAATTTCTGCGTTTTTTTTTTAATAAAACATGCCAAAATTACATGGGCAGTATCAGTTCTGCTCACGATACTCTTAGCAAGGTTAACTCTAAAAGACTTCTTTCGCTTTTCTCATTTCACATTTTAAGGAGGAGATTATGAAGCGAGTTGCGATGTTTTTGATGTCTTTGATGGCTGCACTGGTACTCATTGCTACCCCAGCTCATGCGTCCATCATTCAAGCAGGCATTATTAACCTGTCTTCACCATGCCCAGTGGTAACAGCAAATAAGGACACAACCAGATTTAAAGAAGTGTTCTTCCCAGAGCCATTTCCGGAAGGCTCAGATGTGATCGTGATTCCAATGGTTCAAACCTTTAATGGAGCAGATACCCCTGGTGTCAGGATCACAAATGTAACCACGAAGGGCTTTCAGTTCAGAATGAACGAATTACTTCGGGGTGGTCCAAGGCAGGCTCTGTCAGATGGAAAACATACAAAAGAAAGCATAGGTTGGATGGCTGTCAGTTTGTAATCGCTCTTAGGGGTTTTTTCTGACCCCTGTCCCCTGTCCCCCATGGATGGGGCACAGGGGATTATAAGTACTTGGTTCGCACAAGCCTCATCAATTGGAGTTGGAAGTTCTAGTAGCCTGCCTCGGTGCATTAAGCCTACACTTACCCAATCGCGAAGTGTAGGAGCGTCACGGATACTGCTGGTGGCTGATTCAACCGCTAGACCTCGCCAGTAGGGACAGATCTCACGGGTAACTCAAATCCTAGAGTAGCTTAATTATTCTTCATAAATTGGTAAACTGATCAGTAATTACGAAAAAATAACTTAACAATTTCTGCGTTTTTTTTTTAATAAAACATGCCAAAATTACATGGGCAGTATCAGTTCTGCTCACGATACTCTTAGCAAGGTTAACTCTAAAAGACTTCTTTCGCTTTTCTCATTTCACATTTTAAGGAGGAGATTATGAAGCGAGTTGCGATATTTTTCATGTCTTTGATGGCTGCACTGGTACTCATTGCTACCCCAGCTCATGCGTCGATTCAAGCAGGCATTATTAAGCTGTCTTCGCCAGGCCCAGTGGTAACAAAAAATAACGACACAAGCACATTTAAAGAAGTGTTCTTCCCAGAGCCATTTCGGAAAGGCTCAAATGTGATCGTGATTCCCATGGTTCAAACCTTTAATGGAGCAGATACCCCTGGTGTCAGGATCGCAGATGTAACCACGAAGGGCTTTAAGTTCAAAATGAACGAATTAGTTCGGGGTGGTCCAAGGGAGGCTCTGTCAGATGGAAAACATACAACCGAAACCATAGGTTGGATTGCTGTCAGTTTGTAATCGCTCTTAGGGGTTTTTTCTGACCCCTGTCCCCTGTGCCCAATGGATGGGGCACAGGGGATTTCAGTATTTGGTAGTGCAAGTGTGACAAAGGCTGTTGCTAAACCAATGATTATAATCATCAAACTCTATGCACCAGGAAGTTTATTGCCAAGGTTTGATCCAGTTCATCCAGGACGTAGATGCGGGCCGTTTCTGAGGTTTGGTTTTTCTGCCTGATCTGGTGATATGGGATTGCTTGAGTTTTGAGGTGGTCTGTGTTGCCTAACTATTGACCAAAGCGGATGCTCTGGGGGGTGGCGAAGATGGGGCTGCCCAAAGGATGGTGAGGCACCGCTAGCTTAAAGGTCGTTAGGTGGCATATTCCTTGGTATGACCTGTACTTTAGAATTGTTTGGTAAGGTTTTCAAGGTTGGTTCAAGCGTGAAATTATCAGAAAAAACGATATAGCGCTACGCCCTATACAATAGTGTTCAGGCAAATCCGTATAAAGCCAACAGGTATATTTAGTCAGTGAACTTGACAAACTCTCGAGTGAAAATCTAAATGAAATCATTCAACCTAACTGAGCTTGCCAATAAATACCAATCGGATAAAGGAACTGAGTATTTCGATAAACATGGCTACACGCTGATATATGAAACGTTGTTTTGGCCCCTCAAATCAAAACCTATCACCTTCTTAGAAATTGGATTATGTATTGGTGGTCCCGAGTTCGGTGATCACTTGTTAAGTCGAATCCCCACTGACATGCCATCAATTCGCATGTGGACAGACTATTTTGAAAATGGGCATGTTTATGGTTTTGATATTAATGATTTTAGTCATTTAGAATCAGAAGTTAGAAACTTTAAATTTGTCAAGGGTGATTTAAGTGACCAAAATGATATTACCAATTTGGTGAAGGTGACAGCTCAGCTTGAAGGCAATAAAAATTTAGTTGTTTACGATGTGATATTGGATGACGCATCACACGCTTCTTTTCATCAACAACAAGCTTTTGCTCTGTTATTTCCTTCCTTGAAACAAAATGGTATTTACATTATTGAGGACTTACATTGGCAAAGTCAAAGTTACGAAGATAAACTTCCATATGTGCCTAAAACTATCGAATTATTGGTGCAATTGAAAAATCTTAATAATGGCTCTGGAGTGTTATCAAATAACTATTTATTCCGAAATGAAATTATGAAATTTATTGAAGATATTAAATCAATTAAATTTTATTGTGATCAAAAGCTAGCTATTATTACTAAAACTTAACCAAACAATATAGCAGTCGAAGTAAAGCTTAAGACATCTTCTGCTCCCTGCTCCCTGCTCCCTGCTCCCTGCTCCCTGCTCCCTGCTCCCTAAAACCCAGACATTTGTACCTCACAAGTCGTAGAATTGCTATAATTCTTAAAAGATAAGGAGAATTATTTTTTGCAACACAGCAATCTGGAATTTAAGTTTTTGCCTGAACATCTAAGAAATGGTCAGGTTATTGATATCCCATATCTAGTAAAACGTCTAGATGCTGCCAACGAAGCTCTTAAAACAAAACCATTGGGATATACACTTGAGTCCTTAACTGAATTTAGCCCTGTTGTTAAGGAAAGAAAGCGTTTGCGTGAGACGAATTTTAATGCAAGTCATGATGATCGTGAAAAACTTGATATTCAGTTGAATAATGCCTTCTACTTTAATTCAGAAAATATAGACTTGGGCGATCCAGATGCTCAATCTATTGTAGAAGCAGCGCGTGATTTCCTTTATCCTAGCGATCGCAATCGACTTTGGTTGCTGCCTGCCTTTGTTGAAAGAGAAACTATTGCTCATGTTGCTACTTACCATCAGCGTTTACTGCCCAGGGGCCGCGTTATCGTTGTTAGTCCCGATCAGCAAACATTGACAGCAGCTGCACCTCATTGTGATGTTGTTATCGATCAGTGCCAGGTTTTGGAACAGATTAATATCAATGCATTACGAGAAGAGGGGTTTTTACCAAAGCATAGAAATGTTAGCTTGAGTGGAAAAGGAACGACACTTTTAGCTGGATTTATTTGGGCTATGGCTCATGGATTAATTAATGATAAAACCTATATTGGCCATACTGATACTGATGAAATAAACTTAGATTTTTATGGACCTTATTATCATAAAGATTCAAAAGAAAGACGTCGTGTTAGTCCATATAGACCTGCCGAGTACATGGCAGCAGCAGCGGCATACATGCCAAGCTCTCATAAAATCTCTGTTGTTCAACCTGCCAAAGCAGGTGTGCGAAGAAAAGGGGAAGTCTGCTTGCCAGCATGGATGATGATGGCTAATACGACAATTGGAGATGCCAAAATGAGGCAGATGGGCTTGGAGCTTTGTCGCGTTGCATGGCCATCTCCTGGAGAAGCAATTGTTTGGGCACCTGTGTATCGAGATATGCCATGGCAGGGAACAACGGGGTTCGATTTGGATCGGTATGCAAAGGCGTTTTATATTGAGATGGGATTTAGTGGGCTTGGAAGTAACGAGAATTATGCATTTGTACAGGTAGGAATTCCTGCTCCCAAAATTGAGAGCTACGGTGTTAGAGAAGTAGATGATATCGGACAAGCTATATGGGCAACAAGTATTTATTCAACACAAGAGCAGTTTTACTACCACCAGTTAATGAAAGAAGGATCAGCCGAATTCGCTCCGGGATATTCTGATGATCTGATTAAAGCATTTAATGAACAGTTTGCTGGTGTAGAACTGCGTGTACCATTCACATGTCCTCCTGAGATTTTACCAAAAAAATTGGGTAATCGCGCCCCGTCCTTCGTTGGCCTTTGGCCACGCTACGCGAACGACGGCTTTTTTTTAAAACTTTTTATTGACAGTTTGGACTAGGTGTGCTAGTATAAGATTATAAACAATAAACTTTAAAAAAAGATAGATACTATCTAACCATAAGTAGGCAACGTAAAAAATATGTCTGAGATACATATTGCGTAATTTAGTCTAACGACTTTAAGGTCTATGAAAAATTTAGATCTAAAAAAGTATCTATCTCTAAAAAAAAAAGTAAAGGTACGGTGGGGCACACCGAAACCTAGATCTATGATCAAAACGCTTATGAAGAATCGGCCTCTACTCTTTCTGGTTCCGACCTGGCTGAGCAAGTCGGCTCGTTGAAGTAAGAATCCCCGTTATTACTTCGGCGGGGAGTGTCAAAGGATGATTCTGGAAAACTCTATATTGCCTCTGAGGATTCTAATCCAAATAGAGCAATGTATTGTGCTGGTCCATTCTATTATCCATCACCAACAAGAATGTTGGAAATGGGAGTTATCAATTTAGATAAAGTCAGAGAGGTACCGAATCTGAGCACAAGTGCGAACAAGTTGCCTGGTAGTTTGGGTTGAGCCTTGCCATCTATGCCTGAGTCAAATAGACTCATTTAGAATCAACGAATCGCACCCTAAACTATGCATCGCATCGCCGCAACTCCAGGAGGATGGAACCCTGAAGCTGAAGGGGTTATCTTCATCGAACAAACCCCAGCACCGATTATTTTCCTGACTGCTGCTGACACCGATATCCAAACCCTAGCCGCATCGGTATCTCAACTTCCCCCAGATTTCCCAGCTATCCGAGTCGCTAATCTGTTGCAGTTGCAGCAACAACTAACCATTGATACCTATGCTGAGGATATCTTGGCCAAAGCACGGATTATCATTATCAGATTATTGGGGGGACGCTCCTACTGGTCTTATGGCTTAGAAGTGGTGAAAGAAACAGTAGAACAAACTGGCGCTAGGTTATTGGTTTTACCAGGAGATGACCGACCAGATCCTACCTTAACTAGTCACTCCACAGAAACTATTCCGATAGTGAATCAATTATGGCGCTACTTTACAGAAGGCGGTGTTGAGAATTTCACTAACGCTCTTAAATTTGTAGCAGATGTATGCCTGGAGCAAACTAATAATCCACCACCACCAAAACCTGTGCCTCGGGTTGGGGTTTATCCATGGCAATCGGGGATAACTGCAGAAGCTACTAGCAATCTTAAAGTTGGTATTTTGTTCTACCGTGCCCATTACTTAGCGGGAAATACAGCACCGATTGATGGGTTATGTCAGGCTTTGGTAGAACGGGGCTTGGAACCGGTGCCAGTATTTGTGTCTTCTTTACGGGATCTAGAGGTACAACGGGAATTGTTAGGCTATTTCAAAACTCCCGATAGCTCTAGTAGTGCGATTGAGCTTTGCTCACGCTACGCGATCGCAGTGTTGCTGAATACCACTAGTTTCTCCGTGGCTAAGTTGGATGCTGAGGTACATCAGTTGGAGTTGTGGGAACGGCTGGATGTGCCTGTGTTGCAGGTTATTTTAAGTAGTGGCACCGTGGAACAGTGGCAGTCTGGGTTTCAGGGATTGATGCCCAGGGATACTGCTATGAATGTGGCCTTGCCAGAGGTGGATGGGCGAATTATTAGTCGTGCCATTTCCTTTAAGTCGGCGCAACGGTGGAATCCTGCTCTGGAAACGGATGTGGTGGTTTATGAACCGGTATGCGATCGCATTCAGTTTGTAGCAGATTTAGCCATGAATTGGCTACGGTTACGAGAAACCCTACCGAATCAGAGAAAGGTTGCTCTGATTTTAGCGAATTACCCCAATCGAGATGGCAGGCTGGCCAATGGAGTAGGATTAGATACCCCGGCCAGTTGTGTAGAGATTTTAAAAGGGTTACGGGATGCTGGGTATTGGGTTGAGAAGATTCCGGAAACTGGGGATGAGTTGATTGAGTGGTTGACAGCTGGGGTGACTAATGATCCGGAAGGATGGCAGTTACGTTTGGTACGACAAGAGTTGAGTTGGCAGGAGTATTGGGACTATTTTCAAGGGTTACCGATAGCGGTTCAAAAGGGAATCCGTGAGCGTTGGGGAGAGTTTGATCTTAACGGTAAAGACAACAAGGATGGCAAGGGAGAGATAACCGAGATTTCAGCATTTCCCATTTCAGGGATTCAGTTGGGAAATGTGTTTGTAGGAATTCAACCGTCTCGGGGTTATGATCTTGACCCAGCTTTGAATTATCATGCTCCCGATTTGGAACCGACTGATGGGTATTTGGCATTTTATTATTGGTTGCGGAAGTGTTTTGGTGCCCAGGCAATTGTTCATGTGGGCAAGCATGGGAATTTGGAGTGGTTACCGGGTAAGAGTGTGGCCTTGTCAGAGTGCTGTTATCCAGAAGTAGCCTTAGCAGCCATGCCTCATTTGTATCCATTTATTGTCAATGATCCGGGGGAGGGTGCTCAAGCAAAGCGTCGCGCTCAAGGGGTGATTATTGATCATTTAACCCCTCCCATGACTCGTGCTGAACTTTATGGTCCTCTGCAACAGTTGGAGGGATTGGTGGATGAGTATTATGAAGCCCAGAGTTTGGATTTGTCTCGGTTACCAATTATTCGCGACCGGATTGTTAGACTTATCCTTGATGAGCATTTGCACGAAGATTTGGGGATTGCGGTAGACGACATCGAAGCTGGAGAATCGGAAATTACTAATCAAATAGATGCTTATCTTTGTGAATTGAAAGAAGCTCAAATTCGAGATGGATTACATGTGTTTAGTCAATGTCCCCAAGGACGTCAATTGCGAGATTTACTAGTAGCAATTGCTCGTCATCCAGGAAAGAATCGCATCGGCTTAACTCGTGCTTTGGCTCAGGATTTAGGTTGGGATTTTGACCCCCTAACGGAAGATTTTTCAGTAGTTAAGGATATAGAAAAAAGCAAGATAGATGCGATATCAAAATTAATGATAAGGGAACAGGGAACAGAAGAATGCTATACTGTAAAATATACTGTTGGTGATTTGGTTGAAGTATTAGAAGAAGAAGCGTCTAAATTAGTAGAACAAATCATCACGAATTCCCCATTAGCGATTACTGATTACCGATTACCGATTACTAAAACAACAAAACAAGAATTAGATTGGATACGCGATCGCCTTTTACCAGCACTGCAACAAACTAATCAGGAACTCACCCAATTGTTAAGGGGATTAGATGGCAGATATGTACCGAGTGGGCCATCTGGTGCGCCGACTAGAGGACGACCGGATGTTCTGCCCACTGGTCGCAATTTTTACTCTGTTGATATCCGTGCCATTCCTACAGAAACAGCGTGGGATGTGGGCAGAAAGGCAGCTGAAGTGTTAGTTGAGCGCTATACCCAGGAAAATGGTGAGTATCCCAAAACCCTAGGGATTTCGGTATGGGGCACATCGACCATGCGTACCGGGGGAGATGATATTTCCGAAGCTCTGGCGTTGTTGGGAGTGCGACCGATTTGGGATGGGTCCTCACGGCGGGTGGTAGACTTTGAAATCTTGCCAGTGTCTGTGTTACAACGTCCCCGAGTGGATGTGACCCTGCGCATCTCTGGCTTCTTTAGAGATAGTTTCCCCAATTTAATCGACCTATTTCACAATGCAGTAGTTGCTGTGGCAAGCCTGGATGAATCACCATCAGACAATCCTCTAGCAGCCCAGGTGAAACAGGAAACAGACTATTGGTTACAGGTAGGGTTGAGTCAGTCCCAAGCGCAAATGCGATCGCACTACCGCATCTTTGGCTCAAAACCAGGAGCCTATGGTGCCGGGTTACAGGGTTTGATTGAATCTCAAAACTGGCAAGATGAGCAGGATTTAGCTCGCGCTTACATTAACTGGAGTAGTTACGCCTACAGTTCATCTTCCCCCAAGGGAGCCCCAGAAGCCTTTGAGCAGCGCCTCAAACAGATGCAAATTGTATTACATAATCAGGATAATCGAGAACATGATTTACTTGATTCAGATGATTATTACCAGTTTCAAGGGGGGTTAACCGTAGCAGTGCGGGGGTTAACTGGCAAAAATCCTCAAACCTACTTTGGGGATAATTCTATCCCTGAAAAGCCCAAAGTTCGACAGCTAAACGAAGAGATTGCCCGAGTGTACCGTTCTCGTGTCGTGAATCCTAAGTGGATTGAGGGAGTGATGCGCCATGGTTACAAAGGAGCATTTGAAATGGCAGCAACGGTAGATTATTTGTTTGCCTATGATGCTACCGCTAATTGTGTCGCAGACCATATGTATCAAGGAGTAGCTCAGGGGTATTTATTTGACCCAGATGTGCAAGAGTTTGTCCAACAAAAGAATCCATGGGCATTGCGAGATATGGCAGAACGGTTACTCGAAGCCAATCAGCGGGGATTGTGGCAGTCAGTTGAACCAGAGACCTTAGAGAAATTGAGAGCGATCGCATTACAAGCAGAAGCAGTGATTGAAGGGGAAAATTTTGGCATGGTATAGCTTTGAAAGTATAGTTATACCCTTAGTGAGCATTCAGCCGTGAGCCAAAGCTCACGCTACGCGAACAGCGGTCAGCCGTCAGCTTATTTTATTCAAAAGCACCGATTGCGCGTAGCCCATTAGCTGTTCGCGTAGCGTGCGCGTAGCGCTAATCGCTGTTCGCTGATAGCTGATAGCTTACGACACTTAGGTCTATTTAACAGAAAGTTGCTTTAACTTAGACGCTACGTCTTCTGGATTTGTCCCATTAGGAAATACTAAAATAGCCTTAATTTTGTTATTAGCCACTATTTCTGGCAAGCGATGGAATTGTTGGTCAGAAATAGCAATTCCATCATAGGTTTCAGCATAATCTACTTCTTTTGTAAAATTTTTATCATTATAAGCTTGAATAAACACTCGATCTACATTCCATTTTGGCCAGTCAGCAGCAAAATATTTTTTAGCCCAATAAGGATTATGATGACAAAGATCAAAACTAACCTTTGGGTTAGCTTGTTTCATAGCACCGATCATTTCTTGTGAAAAAGCGGTTAACTTATTAGTGCGATTTACTTTACCTGGCAACTCGGCATGGTAACCAAGATAATCGTCCCATTGTACTGCATCAATTTTAGGATATTTTTGGACAAATTCTACTAAAATATCTCTAAAAAAATTAGCCACTTCAGGAATTTCGACATCAAGAATATAATGTTCGATTCCTGGATAGGTGCGGTCAACGCCGGGTACAACCCATTTCCGTTCAATAGCTAAATCAAAAATCGGGCTATTTTTATCTATTTTGATACCTTTTTCAAAGTAAGCATGAACTTCCATGCCGTGTTTGTGTGCTTCATCAATTAGCCAAGTTAACCAGCGGTCGCGAAACAGATTGGGACAACTTTTATAACCGAACGTTTTTTGCATCACTTCACTAGTATACATAGGACAAGCATTACCCCATACACCATGAATAATCGTATTAATACCTTGAGAGTGATAATGACGAACTTGTTTTCTAATCTTCTCTTCACTAGCATTATTAGTTACGTTATAACGACTTATATAAATTCCTCTAATTGCTTTTTTCTCCCAAGGACTTTGAGGTTTTTGAGGACTTTGAGGTTTTTGAGGTGTTATTGGTGTTGGTGAAGCTAGCTGATTGTTAGGTTTAACAATTGGTGTTTTTAATTTTTGAGATGTTTGAGGTTTTTGAGGTGTTATTGGTGTTGGTGAAGCTGGTTGATTATTAGGTTTAACAATTGACGAATTTGGTAAGGAAGGTGCAGTGGTTACAGGAGGCTTAGTAGGAGCCGAAGGTTCTGGTTCGGCGGTCCTCGAATTTAAACCAGGAATAGTTATTGGTAGATTTTGAGGAATAGCGATAGGGAGGTTTTGAGGTAATTTGCTAATCATGGCGAAACCTCCTTGATGGTTCAACCACCAATAGCCACCTCCTAAAACCAGTAAGATTAGAGAAATAGGAATATTTGCGCATCCACATCCACTATTTTCATTCTTATTATTCGACATACTCAACTTATTCCCCAGCCATAGTTTAATATATTATAGCAATTATCATAGTCATGATGTACAAAGTTCTGGGTTTTATGAACCAGGTATCAGGTAAAAGTAAATAGGTAAAAAAATCTGTGTAGCTCATAGCTATCAGAAACGCTATAGTTTAAGTTATATCAAGGTGCTGAAGCAAAAAATCAAGATACAGCTAGCATTTTATTCGTTTAAACTAACAGTATAGAAGACTAAGTCATAGAATACTAAGTCCGGAATAGCAAAACTTTTGACCATCGGGACGCAGATTCTCTAGTTGTTTGGTAACCCATTCAGGATTAAAAATTGCTTTATATATAGGGTTATTCACCCTTAGCCATCCTTGTTGATTAACCACCAAACCCGATAGCAGCAATTCGTTACACTGTTCGCTGTTATCCATCGGTACATCATCTCCAGCTAAAATCTGCTGATAAAGTCTCAGCAATTTATCAGCATAGTATTTATTACTCAAAAGGCGAGCCGAGATACTTCGCAAATGTTCGGGTTCATCCTGGGATTCCCAATTATCAATAATGTGAGTGTGTACGATTCTCTCTACCCAAGATGCCTCATTACCAGGAGCAATAGTCAACCCGACCTTTACTGAGTCTACTACCAACTGACATAGTTTTTGGGTCAGAAAGGGTTGTCCTCCTGTCCAAGCCAGTATCTCCTTGAGAATTGTTTTAGGGTTACCCCCTGTTTGCTCTAATCCCTTGGCAAGGGGATATGCTTGATGGAATTCAAAGCCATTTAGTTCTATGGCTTTCCCGATATTAAACGGTGTCCGCTTTTTGCCAGTCATCAAATCACTTGGCTTAGCTACCCCGAATACAGCAAAGACAATGCGATTATAGTCGGGATTAATTGCTCTTTGGTTATAGCAGAATCGGATCAGGGCAAAAAAATCATCAACCGGAAAAGGTAAGTTTAGAATAGTATCAATTTCATCAATGAAGATAACAATTCGTTCAGTATTAAATTTGGCCAGCAGGATATCTTCCAGGAAATTACTCAATCGCTGAAGCAGTGAAAGATACTCTTCCTGGTGCCACCAGGATTGTAAATTAAAGTCACCGAATAACTTCAAGCCTCGTACTAACTCAGCAACCACTCCTTTGTACCACTGAGTTGGAGTAATTGTTTCGCTACCGATGCGCGTCATATCAATAGTACTGCATCTTATACCTTCTTGTTCTAGTTGATGTCTGATTCTCACCGATAGAGAAGATTTGCCCATTTGTCGGGGAGCCATAACATAACAAAACTCACCCCTTTTTAAGGCGTTATAGAGTTGGAGATCTGCTTGTCTTTCTACATAGCTAGGTGCATCACTGGCTAGACTACCACCGACTTGGTATAGAAGGTAATTGTCAATCATAAAATTGTTAGTAATTATGGTTTAGGTTACAGAAAATCAGCAAATAATTTAACTTTGTTTTCAACAAAAAAACCGAATTACTATAACGCTACTAGATAAAAAATATAATCATAGCTTGTGAATAAAGTGTGAAAATATCGTAGGTAGTGGAATTGTCAGCTTATGCGCTACGCGAACAGATTTCAGCTAGGGAAAGGATAACTTCGGCTCTCGGAAAATAGAATTAGATCAAGTCCGGTTAATCATTTGGAAAATAGCAGATTTATCAGCAATAGCAATCAAGAGGTTAGATTTTCCGGAATAGACCCACAACGTAACGAAAAAAGATTTAACAAAGGAATTTAACTGGGCTTTCCCTAGGTCGAGCTTAGATTAAATCCGGTTGAGTAATTATCCTATGGCTGAGCGGGTAATGGGTGATGGGTAATGGTCAACTACTAATTACCAAGTCCTAATTACTGATTACTAATAATCCATTGAGCAAGATAAAATTATGTATCAGCGCATCAATAACACCGTTTTCTTAGCTTTAGTGTCCAGCATTATGGCACTGACCAATCCAACTAAAGAGGCTTATCTTGATCATGCGGCATGGCAATTACATGATACTTACTGCCAGCAGAAATCCCTTCCTCTTGGGGTAAAAGCAGCTTGTTTTGTCGGTAAACCTTTACCACCTGATGCAGTTAAGCCAGTGATCGAAAGCTACACTCGTCACCAGAACTATTTCCTTTTCAGTATATATACCACCAACTTCTGGGGGAAAAAATTCCACACAGTTGGGCTAGGGGGCAAATTTTTGATGTTTTAATTATATCAGCTATCAGCTTATGGGCTACGCGAACAGCTTTTTAATAAAAGGGGTAAGCATTCGTTACGTCACAGGTATTAAGCCTGTGCCACAAAGCTGTTCGCGTAGCGTGGCCAACGGCCAAGGACTTTTCCCAAGACTTTCAATTCTCATTAATCTCGAACTATTAAATTCAGAGTAAACGCATCTTGTCAATAAACCGGGGATAGTTATCAATAATGCCTGCCTTATTGTGCTTGTTGAAAATGCATTTTTTACATATAGTGTTTTTTAATTCAAAAAACACTATATCCTATATATAGGATTCATTAAATTAGATGCGTTTACCCTGGATATCGCTAATGAAGCCAATAGAAATAAAAAATACTAAACTGTATACCCACTAAATTCAACTTATAAACTTAATTGTATCGACTTCAAGAATTCCATCCTGCTCTTTGACATTTTCATCTCCTTCAATAATAAGAATAAACTTGGTCACATTTTTTTTGTTTAACGGCCAGGTTCCATTAGCAAAATCTGGAGTCTCAAAATCAGAAAAATCTAAGTTAACAGTTGTCCATTTATCACCGTCGGGGTGAAGCTGTACTCGTGGAAAGGCGTATTGGTTGTTTCCACCACGCTTATCAAGAGGATACTCATCTCCTAAAGCAAAGTAAATCCTAGTCTTCTCTATGACGCCTACATCAGGAGTACGTATGCGAAGTTGAACACCTGAATAGTTTGAGATATTGAATGCTTGAACAGGGTTTGAAAAATTTGCGTATATACCAACATAACTTGTGGTTGAGCGTTCTTGTTTGGCAACAAGATGGTAATGAATTTTTAAATAACCTTCAGTCTGTTTCGTAGAGATTCGCTCGTACCGCAAAGTTGACTTCTGTCCCCACGCACTATCTGAAAAAATAGAAAACTGCTGTTCATAGAATGTTCGTGCATAACTCCCGTATCCACCGGTAAAATTAGCTATATTGTCCTGTGGGATAAATACAGCATCCCTATGTTTATTAATTTTTTTTGAATCGGATATTGGTCGAGCTATCCATGCTGTCAAAAAAGTAAAAACCCCGGTGATTATCGCTACCATAATAGCTTGCAATAGTGTGATTTTTGCAATCTGTATAGAATGACTTTTATCTGCTGGTTGATTAGTATTAGAATTGTTATTCTTCACAGGCTTTTTTATCCTTTGGTTTTCTATTTATATAAACACCGATTGTGACCAAAGTTATGACTGTTTTGGGGTAGGGATATTTCCCAGGATAAACGCATCTTGTCAATAAACCGGGGATAGTTATCAATAAACCCTGCCTTGTCTTGATGCAGCGCGGTCTTGGGGGAAACCCCCAAGACCGCGCTGCATCGCTATTGTGCTTGTTGACAAGATATTTTACACATATAGTGCTTATTGAATTGAATAAATACTATATATAGGAATCAGAAAATTAGATGCGTTTACCCTGTTTCGCTATAATTGACGACGCTACCCTTTAGTTTCTCAAGGTTTATACCTATCAATATCTACACGTGGTGTAGTATATAGTCACACAGCTACTCCTCAAATTGATTGGTTAAGGTCTATTTACTAATCATGGCTGGCTCAGAAATTTATGAAATGGGATTTTTGTGCGTAAGGGCAGTGGCCAGGAATGCGTTCGCTTAGCGGCTCCTAAGTCCCATCCTATCCTCGTTGACTCTGTCGCTGTTGATCAGCTCACAACCATGCTGGCTTAGTCATCAAAAATATCCAACTGCTCGATGGTCACCTGTTGGTCTGTCAACTTTTGGCCAGTTGCGTCCCTAGCTGACAATTGTTTGCCAATCCCCTTGCGCAACCCCAGGGCAATTTTACTGTGCTTCTCAATTTGCTTCATCACCTGCTTCGCCCGCTTAATCACTGAGGTTGGTAAACCGGCTAAACGTCCTGCCTCAATGCCATAAGAACGGTTAGCTCCTCCTGGCTGTACCTGATGCAAAAAGATGATTTCATCGGCTAACTCTTTTACCGTCACCTGATAATTAGCGACATTGGGCAAAATCGAGGCTAACTCATTCAACTCATGATAATGGGTGGCAAAAATCGTCCGTGCCTTAATTTCCATGGCCAGATACTCCCCGACCGCCCAAGCGATGGAAAGACCATCAAAGGTTGCTGTGCCTCGACCAATCTCATCCAACAACACTAAAGACTTATCCGTAGCATGATTGAGAATATTCGCCGTCTCGTTCATTTCCACCATAAAGGTAGACTGGCCTGTTGCTAAATCATCCACCGCACCGACTCTGGTAAAAATGCGATCGCAAATCCCCAAACTTGCTTCCGATGCTGGCACAAAACTCCCCACCTGTGCCATCAACTGAATCAATCCTATCTGACGCAAATAACAACTCTTCCCACTGGCGTTAGGTCCGGTCAAAATAATCAAATCAGGATTATCCGTTTCGGTGGCAGGTT